>NZ_RZOL01000013.1:0-5000 GCF_004022985.1 Mesorhizobium sp. M7A.F.Ca.ET.027.02.1.1
CTGGGTGAGTTCGCGGCCGACCATCTTGCGTACGACATCGTCCGGTGAGACGGTTGCGATCGGATCGGTCGCCACGTAGCGGCCGTCGCGGAAGACGGTGACGCGGTCGCACAGCGAGAATATCTCGGCCATGCGGTGGCTGATATAGACCACCGAAATGCCCCGCTCCTTGAGCCCGCGCACGATCGAGAACAGGCGCTGCGCTTCGCTTTCGGTCAGCGCCGCGGTCGGCTCATCGAGCATCAGCACCTTGCAGTCGAGCGTGAGCGCCTTGGCGATCTCGACAAGCTGCTGGTTGGAAATGGAGAGGTCGGCAACCCTGGTACGCACCGGAATGGGCGCGAGCAGGTCCATGACCTTCTGGGCGTCGGCGTAGAGTTTTTGGAAATTCATCAGCGGCGCGCGCCGGCTGTTGATCGCGGCCATGTAGATGTTTTCGGCAACCGTCGCGTCCTGGCACAGCGCGATCTCCTGGTGGACAAGCGCAATGCCGAGACGTTGCGCGGCTGCGGGCGAGTGGATCGAAATGCGCTCACCATCGATCAGGATGTCGCCCTCGTCGGGCTGCAATACACCGGCGATCATGTTCATCAGCGTCGACTTGCCGGCGCCGTTCTCTCCGCACAGTGCATGGATTTCGCCGCGCCGCAGCTCGAACCGTACGTCGCTCAGCGCCTTGACCGGGCCGAACGCCTTGGACAGGCCACGGATTTCAAGAATGGGCGCCTGGGTCACGCCGTGCTCCTGCGATGAACCTGCGGGGGAGGAAGGAGGCCGAAGCCTCCTTCCCGGTTAATCCGGCCATGCCGAGGCCGGGCGGCGAGATCGAGACTATTCCTCGATGCCCTTGGTGCCGCGACGCTTGAGGTACTTGTCCCAGTAGAAGTCATCCGCATTGTCCTTGGAGACAATGGAGAAGCCATTGTCGACGAAGGGCACGCTCATCGGGTTGAAACCCGAACGCTTGGCGTCGTTCATCGGGTCGATCAGGCCGGGATGCTTGGCCATCCACAACAGCATGAAGCCCATATAGCCCTGCATGCCCTGGTTTGGATTGACCGAGCCGAAGATCTCGCCGGCCTTGATCATGTCGAGGATCTTGGCATTAACGTCGGCGAGCATGACGCGGATCTTGCCACCGCCTTCCTTGGCGGCCTGGGCAGCGCCGATGGCCGAGTTGGCCTCCGGCATGAACACGGCGCCAAGATCAGGATGCGCCTGCGCCAGGCTCAGAACCGCCTGATAGGCCTTGGTCGGATCCTGGTTCGAAGCGGCGCGGCCGACGAGCTTCATGTCAGGCCATTTGGCTTCCATGCGGGCAACGAACGCGTTGACGCGCTTGTCGTGGTTGTCCTGGCCGGGATTCTCCAGCACCGCATATTCGCCCTTGCCCTCCATCGCCTTGGCAACGGCGTCGGCGGCATAGGTGCCTTCGGCATTGTTGTCGGAGGTGATGTAGGAGACGCGCTTGGAATTCGGCGAGTCGGCGGCGAAGGTCACCACCGCGGTGCCCTGTTCGATGGCGCGGTTGATCGGCTCGATGAACGGATCGGAGTTCATCGGATGCACCAATATGCCGGCCGGCTTCTGCGCCAGCGCCTGGTCGAAGGTCGCGATCTGCTTGTTGACGTCGTATTCCGGCGTACCCGTATAGGCGGTCTCGCAGCCGAACTGCTGGCCGGCCTGCTTGAACATTTCATAGACCGGGAACCAGTATTCGACGCCCGAGACCATGACGTTCATGACATATTTTTCACCCGGCTCGCATTTGAACGGGTTTGGGGTTTCGGCGCGTACCTGCATCGACCCAAAGCAGGTCGATGCAGCCGCCGCGATTGCGAGCGTGCTCAGAAATTTGCGCAAGTTTCCTCCCTTGGCCGAAGCCATCCTCAATGACCGTCGCAGGCGCTCACCGAGCGCTGCCGTATGGATTTGATGATGCCGACCTTCCTCCGAAAGCCGACGATCGGGACATTACAACCTCGGCGCATGTTGTCAATATAATTCAGATATTGAAATATATTTCACAACCTACTTCCGGGGAGTCATACGCTCCGGTCGACGAAGGTGGTCGCAGGCCGCCAAGGTGGGCCAGGCAAGGCCTTTCCGGCCTTTTTGGCCGCGAACCGGGGAGTGTGGTTGGAGTATCTGCACCCAGGAGTTCGCGCGGTGCCCTCCCGCCGGCCGCGTCTTATCACGTGAAGCCCAGATCTTGTTTGATAAGCATCTGCTCCGGGCGCGGCGTGACGCTCTCCATGTCGCTTGGCCAAGAAGTCTGCTGCTGCGTCGGCTTACAGCAGCCTTGACCACCCGGAGTATTCCGAGAACCTTCGGCTGTCCCCCGAATGCGAACGGCCCGCTGGCTGGTGCCTGGCGAACTGTTTGTTTGGTGCAGATTGGTTTGCAGGGGACGGGATTGGTTTTTTTGTTCCGCAGCTGGGCTTCGCCTTGTTGCGGGCGCCTGATCCGGGGCAATCGGTGGCCAGCCAAGATGAACATCAAAACGGTCCGCCGGCATTGTTCCTGGCGGATTGTTTGCTTACCGAAGTTTGGTTGGGGAGAGGATTTGAGTTTTCTGTCT
Source organism: Mesorhizobium sp. M7A.F.Ca.ET.027.02.1.1 (assembly GCF_004022985.1). Taxonomy (NCBI): domain Bacteria; kingdom Pseudomonadati; phylum Pseudomonadota; class Alphaproteobacteria; order Hyphomicrobiales; family Phyllobacteriaceae; genus Mesorhizobium; species Mesorhizobium sp. M7A.F.Ca.ET.027.02.1.1. The sequence continues at coordinate 2,582 of NZ_RZOL01000013.1, forward strand.
GGCGGCTTGGGCTTGGCCTGCTTGGGGGCGCCTGATGACATGACGGGTTAAACGCCGGCACCAGGGCAAAAAACAAAAGAGCCCGCACGAGGCGGGCTGTTTGTTTAGTGAAGTTTGGTTGCGGGGACAGGATTTGAACCTGTGACCTTCAGGTTATGAGCCTGACGAGCTACCGGGCTGCTCCACCCCGCGTCACCTCTTAGCAAGCGTTTGCTTGCTAATCTTAGCAAGCGTTTGCTTGCTAATCTAAGCAAGCGCTTGCTTGCGTTCCTAAGCAAGCGTTTGCTTGCTTTTTTGTGTAAGCCGAGGCCTACAGATAGGTATATGGCTGACCAAATGAAAGGGCCGCTTACGCGGCCCGTGATCCCTTGGCGGGCCATTTCATAAAGAGAAGACATCACTCCATCCGATTGGATGTGAGTTCAACGTGCGTTTAGCAGACCTGGCAGCGACCTACTCTCCCGCGTCTTGAGACGAAGTACCATCAGCGCTGGAGCGTTTCACGGCCGAGTTCGGAATGGGATCGGGTGCAGCCGCTCCGCCATAACCACCAGGTCGGCAAAACGCACGTTGTTCGAGAAGCTTTTGAGCGAAGGAGCACAAAGAGGCATCGGCAGCGGAGCTGTCGGGTGCCTCTCGGGGCTATTCGCTGGTCTTTTTTGTGCCTGTCATCCTCCGATTTGGAGCGATGAGCATAAGGAATGAGAACGATCAAGCCGATCGAACTATTAGTACCGGTAAGCTTCAAGCGTTGCCGCTCTTCCACACCCGGCCTATCAACGTGGTCGTCTTCCACGGTTCTCAGGGAATACTCGTTTTAAGGTGGGTTTCCCGCTTAGATGCCTTCAGCGGTTATCCCGTCCGGATATAGCTACCCTGCTATGCGGCTGGCGCCACAACAGGTCCACCAGAGATCCGTCCATCCCGGTCCTCTCGTACTAGGGACAGATCCTTTCAATATTCCTACACCCACGGCAGATAGGGACCGAACTGTCTCACGACGTTCTGAACCCAACTCACGTACCGCTTTAAATGGCGAACAGCCATACCCTTGGGACCTGCTCCAGCCCCAGGATGCGATGAGTCGACATCGAGGTGCCAAACAACCCCGTCGATATGGACTCTTGGGGGTCATCAGCCTGTTATCCCCGGCGTACCTTTTATCCGTTGAGCGATGGCCCTTCCACGCGGGACCACCGGATCACTATGACCGACTTTCGTCTCTGCTCGACTTGTCAGTCTCGCAGTCAGGCAGGCTTATGCCATTGCACTCAGCGAACGATTTCCGACCGTTCTGAGCCCACCATCGCGCGCCTCCGTTACTCTTTAGGAGGCGACCGCCCCAGTCAAACTACCCACCATACATTGTCCCGGACCCGGATAACGGGCCGCGGTTAGACATCCATAGTAATAAGGGTGGTATTTCAAGGGTGGCTCCACCTGAGCTGGCGCCCAGGTTTCAAAGCCTACCACCTATCCTACACATGCCACTACGAATGCCAATGTAAAGCTATAGTAAAGGTGCACGGGGTCTTTCCGTCTAACCGCAGGAACCCCGCATCTTCACGGGGAATTCAATTTCACTGAGTCTATGCTGGAGACAGCGGGGAAGTCGTTACGCCATTCGTGCAGGTCGGAACTTACCCGACAAGGAATTTCGCTACCTTAGGACCGTTATAGTTACGGCCGCCGTTTACTGGGGCTTCGATTCAGAGCTTGCACCCCTCCTCTTAACCTTCCAGCACCGGGCAGGCGTCAGACCCTATACGTCGTCTTGCGACTTCGCAGAGCCCTGTGTTTTTGATAAACAGTCGCTACCCCCTGGTCTGTGCCACCCTCCTCTACTTGCGTAGAAAAGGGTCACGCTTCTTCCGAAGTTACGCGTGCAATTTGCCGAGTTCCTTCAGCATAGTTCTCTCAAGCGCCTTGGTATACTCTACCAGACCACCAGTGTCGGTTTCGGGTACGGTTTATAAGGAGGAGCTATTTCCTGGAACCACGCAGCAGCCCGTTCAATCCGATAAGATTGGACTACCTCAATGATCCGTCACTACCTCCAAGCCCACGAATATTAACGTGGTTCCCATCGACTACGCGTTTCCGCCTCGTCTTAGGGGCCGGCTAACCCTGCTCAGATTAGCTTTAAGCAGGAACCCTTGGTCTTTCGGCGGGGGAGTCTCTCACTCCCCTTACGTTACTCATGTCAGCATTCGCACTTCTGATACCTCCACCACCCCTCACGGGTATGGCTTCATCAGCTTACAGAACGCTCCGCTACCGCTTGGCCCTTGCGGACCAAACCCTAAGCTTCGGTGTATGGCTTTAGCCCCGTTACATTTTCGGCGCAAAGACCCTTATTTAGACCAGTGAGCTGTTACGCTTTCTTTAAATGATGGCTGCTTCTAAGCCAACATCCTGG
>NZ_RZOL01000013.1:10000-37734 GCF_004022985.1 Mesorhizobium sp. M7A.F.Ca.ET.027.02.1.1
TCTCGGTGGCGCCCCGTGCCACTGTTGACGACCAGGCGCCGGCTTTCGCCGAGGAAATCATCCCCTTCACCAAGGATCTCGACGTCACCGAGGCTTTTGCCAATTCGGGCTACACGGGTGAAGATGCCACCGGAATGGCCGAAGCTATCGCCAAGTTGCTCAACGCAACAGCGCTCAAGGCTGGAACCGTGCTGCGTGTCGGCCTTGAGGTTCACGGCGATGCCGCCAAGGTCGTGCGCACCAGCGTCTATGACCGGACCCAGCACATCGTCACCATCGCGCTCAACGATCGCGGCCAGTATGTGCCGGCGCAGGAACCGGATCCGAACCCCGAATTGCTGACGGCCTTCGATGATTCGTCGGCGCCCGTGGTGGTGCGCGGCAACCTGCCCAACGTCTATGACGGCATCTACCGCGCCGCCTATTCCTACGGCATGTCCAAGGCGATGACGCAGCGGTTGATCAAGTTGCTGGCGTCCGACGTCGACTTCCAATCCCGCCTCAGCCCCGCCGACCGCATCGAAGTCCTGTTCTCGCAGCCCGACGGTGACGACCAGACCTCGGACAGCTCCGAGCTTCTTTACGTCTCGGCGACGTTCGGCGGCCAGACCCGCAACTTCTACCGCTTCCAGATGCAGGACGGCGGCACCGACTATTTCGATGAGGACGGCTCGAGCGCCGAGCAGTTCCTGTTGCGCAATCCCCTGCCCGCCGGGAAATTCCGCTCCGGTTTCGGCGCCCGCAGGCATCCGATCCTCGGCTATGTCCGCATGCACACCGGCGTCGATTGGTCCGCGCCGATCGGCACGCCGATCATCGCCGCCGGCAACGGCACGGTCGAGAAGGTCGGCTGGGCCGGCGGCTACGGCAAGCAGATCATCATCCGCCATGCCAATGGCTATGAGACATCATACAATCACCAGAGCGCCTTTGCCAAAGGCATCGAACCGGGCGTGCACGTCCGCCAGGGCCAGACCATCGGCTTCCTCGGCCAGACCGGCCTCGCCACCGGCCCGCATCTTCACTACGAGCTGATCGTCAACGGCACCAAGGTTGATCCGATGCGTGTCCGCCTGCCGGTCGGCAAGGTGCTGAAGGGCGATGACCTCGTCGCCTTCAAGCGCGAACGCGAGCGCATCGACGAACTGCTGAAGCAGGAAGACAGCGATTCGCTGAAGGTTGCGAGCGCCAAGATCGACGGTTGACCCGCTTCAGCCTTGCCGATCTTCGGCCTGTCGCGGCCATGGCAATCGCTCACCGGGAATGGTCGTCCAGGCGATGACAGCCGCAAGCAGGCAAAGCAGCGCGGTCACCGAAGAAACCGCGGCAAAAGCGGCATCGCTGGCGGCGAGCCTCGCCGCATCGATGGCCGGCGCAAGCCCGGCTGACGCCGGTTCACCAAATCCTGGGATGCCGGACGTTGCGCTCGCATCCAGCGCATCCGCGTAAACCCATGCGGCAAGCGAGCCCATCGCCGCCACCGCGATCAGACCGCCGATGCGTGAGACGGCATTGTTGATGCCGGAGGCGGCCCCCGTGTCCTTGTCTTCCACCGCCGTCATGATCGCGGTCGACAAAGGCGACACGACCAGAGCCATGCCGAGCCCCATCAGCGCCATCAGCGGGAATATTCCGATCCAGAAATTGTGGATACCGGCGTAGGTGAGCAAGGCCAGCCCGGCAAACGCGAAAGCCACGACCAGGCTGCCGCAGGCGATCGGAAAACGTGGTCCGATCCGGTCCGACAGCTTGCCGACCGGTCCCGACAAAAGCGCGATCAATGCCGACAAGGGCAGGAAGATGAAGCCGACCTCGGCCGTGCTCAGCTCCCAGCCGGCGATCAGCAGCATCGGCAGATAGAAAAGGTTGGCCGATAGCGCAAAATAGAGGAAGAATGTCGCCACATTGGCGCCGGCGAAAGCACCGACGCGAAACAGGCTGAGGTCGATCATAGGCTCGCACTGCCGAAGCTCGAAGACGATGAAGACAGCCAGCAATACAACGCCTGCGGCAATGCTCGGCCCTGCCATGAGGCCCTCGCCGCTGGCGCTCATCGATGTCAGCCCATAGGCAAGCGCGCCGAAGGCCAATGTCGCGAGCGCTGCACCACCGAGATCCAGGCTGCGTTTCTCCGTCGGCGTATCGGCAGGAACCTTGGCCAGCAGAAGCCAGATCGAGATCAAGCCCAGCGGCAGGTTGATGGCGAAGATCGCCCGCCAGATGCCGTCGCCGAAGGCCGACAGCACGAAACCGCCGAACACCGGGCCAAGTGCCGTGGTCAGCGCTGAAGCCGCCGCCCAGATCCCAATCGCGCGGCCGCGTTCTTTCTTCGGGTAGGCCTTGGCGATGATGGCGAGGCTGCCGGGCACCATGATTGCCGCACCGATGCCCTGCAACGCGCGAAATGCGATCAGCACAATGGCATTCGGCGCCAGCGCACAGGCCAGCGAAGCGACGATGAACAGCGCAATGCCGGCCACGAAGGCGCGGCGCAGACCGAATCGGTCGCCGGCGGCACCCCCGGCCAGGATCAGCGCCGACAGCGTCAATGCATAGGCATTGGAAATCCACTGCGCCTCGGCAAGGCTGGCGCCGAGGTTGACGCGAATCGCCGGTGTGGCGATGGCCAGGATCGAGCCGTCTATGAAGCCAAGCGCCGAGGCCAGAATTGCCGCGATCAGCACAAATCGCCGCTGCGACTGCGGACAAAACGTTCCATGCGTGACCGGGCTGGTCAGCGGGACCGCGGCAGCTTTGCTCGGTGAATGCATGAAACCTTGCTTAAACCCCTAGCGCATCGGCAACAACCGGCCAGTGGCTTGCAGTCATTGAAACCAGCCGTTTGGCCAGGGTTGCACCCTGACAGGGTGCAAATGGCACAGTCATGCCAGCCCCGTTACGTGCAGCCGGCGGGGATTTCGATGAGGCGGCCGCTTGAAAGCTCGGCTTCATCCTGATCATGCAGCTGGTCTATGCCGCCGCACTTCCCAGTTCACTGCTGCGCAAGGTTATCGGCTGAAGGTCCGCCGACAAACTCCACCGTGACACCCGGCGAAACCAGCTTGGCCAACTCCCGCGCATCCCAGTTGGTCAGGCGTACGCAGCCATGGCTTTCGGTTTTGCCGATCTTCGACGGATCCGGCGTGCCGTGGATGCCATAGGTCGGCTTGTCCAGGGCGATCCAGACCGAGCCGACGGGACCGTTCGGCCCAGGCGGAATGGTCAGGACCTTGTCGTTCTGGCCCTGCTTGAAATTGATGCTGGGATTGTAGGTGTAGTTCGGATCGAGCGCGACGCGCGACACCGTGTGAATGCCGGACGGTGACGGCGTGTCCGAAGAGCCGATGGTTGCGGGATAGGCCGCGACCAGCCTGCCGCCGGCATCATAGGCGAAAACCTCTTTCTTGTCCTTGTCGGCGACGATGCGAGCCACCGGCGTCGAAACCAGTTTGCCGAAATTGGCGACCTTGATGGTCGTGCCGGGACGATTGAAATCGAGGTCCGGATTGAGCGCTTTGAGATAATTCTCATCCATGTGGAAGCGCTCTGCGAGCGCCTCGGTCACCGACGTATAGCCCATGCGATCGAGTTGCGCCTTCTGGCTGTAGTCTTCCGGGATCGACGCGACATAGGGACCGGCCGCATCCTCCGCTGTGATCGTGTAGTTGGCGAAGGCATCGCCGCCGGATTGCGCAAGTGCCGCCTGGATGGCGACCGCGTCGGTCGATCGCAGATTGGCGCCGGTGATCTGGTTGTAGGCAGCGAGCGCCTTGTCGACGTTCGAACCGAAACGCCCGTCGATGACGCCAGGCGAAGCGCCACCCCGGTCGAGCAGCACCTGAAGGGCGGCGACATCCTGGCGCGCTCCCAGCGACAGTGCCGGGGCAACAGTGGTCTTGCCGCCAGCCTCTGGTGGCAGAGCTGCCTGATCGGCTGACGTCGCCGGCTGGGCAGGGTCTATCGAGGCCTCGTTCAGCGGCTGGCGCTTGATGGTACCCGGCTTTGCCGGCTGCGGCGCGTCGGGATAATTGTCATCGTAGCTGCCATCGTCCTGCGGTGCCGGCGGATAGGCTTCGACGGCATTGTCCCCATAGGGATCGTACTCGTCCGCCGGCGGCGGGATAACGCGGCCTTCCTCTTCCAACTGCTGGCGGCGGAACCGCGCCATGTCTTCCGGATCGTCGAGATAGTAGCGGTCGTCGCCGTCGGGGGCGCGGCCCAGTTCGCGCAGTCGTGTCTCGCGGCGCAAGGCGCGGCGGTCGAGCCGGGTCTGCGGCGGCTGGATGGCGATGACCTTGCCGGTATCGGCATCGACGATCACGCGGTTGCCCCTGGCGTCGTAGTAGATGTCGAGATTGCCGTCCTGGGCGACAAGGATGCCACCGGTATCGGCGACACGGACAATCGGTGGTGCGCTGTCCTGCGTCGGGGCTGCGATTGCATTGGCAGACAAAAGCCCGCCGGCAAGTACCGAAAGAGTGAAGATCGTACGCAGCATAGTGGCGAAACTCTCCGGTCCGTAATTGCCGCCGCCCGGCATTGTTCTCTGGCGAAGCCCCTCGTCAGCAAACCAGTTACCCACCATATGGTTCCAACATGAACCGGGCATGAAGATGGCGGTTTTCCAGCGCCTCGAGGAATATAGACTAGCTTGCGGCAAGTCCCAATTCCTTGCGCGCCTGCCTGGTCAGTTTCAGGGCTACAAGGCGATGGCTCTCGCGCAGATAATCCTTCAGCGCGGCATCATCCATGCTCTGGCTTGTCCGACGCTGGATCCATGTCATACCGCGCGAGGCAAGATAGGGCGCGGGCCGCAGGCCCGGCTGCTCCTTGAGCACATCATAGGCGATATCGGAACATTTGAAGGTGACGAAGAGCTGCTGGCCCTGATCCCAGCCGCCAACCGCGAAGACCTTGTTTCCGACTTTCCAGACATGGGCGCCACCCCATTGGACAACGTGACTCGTCGCGGGCAGCGAGGCGCAGAAGCCGTTGTAGTCGTCCAGCGTCATCCCGCCCCCCTTTTTTGCGCACGTCGCCCAAAACTGGCCCCGGTTTGGGGAAAACGACATGCATATGACAAAGACCTAAAACGCCGCGGGTCCGGGAAGGACGCGCGGCGTAGGATCAGGCTGCCACTTCCGCCGCGACGATCGCCGGCTTCGAGCGGAAGTTCAGCCGGTCGGAACCGGCTGTCACCTTGACGGTCGAGCCGTCGAGGATGTCGCCGAGCAGGATCTTCTCCGCCAGCGGGTCCTGCAATTCCTTCTGCATCACCCGCTTCAGCGGCCGCGCGCCATAGGCCGGATCGTAGCCCTTGGCCGCCAGCCAGTCGACCGCCTCCTGGTCCAGCGACAGCGTGATCTTGCGGTCGACAAGCAGGCTCTCCAGCCGCTTGAGCTGGATCTCGACGATGCGGCCCATATCCTGCCGGCGCAGCCGGTGGAACAGGATCACCTCGTCGACGCGATTGAGGAACTCCGGCCGGAACGACGCCCTGACAACACCCATCACCTCGTCGCGAACCAGATCGACGTCCTGATCCTCGGTGAGATTGACGAGATATTCGGCGCCCAGGTTCGACGTCATGATGATCAGCGTGTTGCGGAAGTCCACCGTGCGGCCCTGCCCATCGGTCAGGCGGCCGTCATCGAGCACCTGCAACAGCACGTTGAACACATCGGGATGCGCCTTCTCGATTTCGTCGAACAGCACGACCTGATAGGGCCGGCGCCGCACCGCTTCGGTCAACGCGCCGCCTTCCTCATAGCCGACATAGCCGGGAGGTGCGCCGATCAGCCGGGCGACCGAGTGCTTTTCCATGAACTCCGACATGTCGATGCGCACCATCGCGCCCTCGTCGTCGAACAGGAAGCTTGCCAGCGCCTTGGTCAGTTCGGTCTTGCCGACGCCCGTCGGCCCGAGGAACATGAACGAGCCGATCGGCCGGTTCGGGTCCTGCAGGCCCGCGCGAGCGCGCCGCACCGCTTTGGAAACAGCCTGCACCGCCTCGCCCTGGCCGACGACACGCTTGCCGATCTCGTCTTCCATGCGCAGCAGCTTGTCGCGCTCGCCCTGCAGCATCTTGTCGACCGGAATGCCGGTCCAGCGCGAGACGATATGGGCCACGTGATCCGGCGTGACCACCTCTTCGACCATGCCGGCCTTGCCGTCCTGGGTTTCGGCCTCCTTCAGCTTCTTTTCCAGTTCCGGGATCTTGCCATAGGCAAGCTCGCCGGCGCGCTGGAATTCACCCTTGCGCTGCGCAATGGCGAGCTCGTTGCGCGCCTCGTCGAGCTGCTTCTTGAGGTCGGCGGCGAGCCCGAGCTTCTGCTTCTCCGCCTGCCATTTGGCAGTGATCTCGGTCGATTCCTCCTCGAGGCCGACGAGTTCCTTTTCCAGGCGGGCAAGCCGATCCTTCGAGGCGTCGTCCGTCTCGACCTTCAGCGCCTCGCGTTCGATCTTGAGCTGCATGATGCGGCGATCGATCTCGTCCAGCGCCTCGGGCTTGGAATCGACCTGCATCCGCAGCCGCGATGCGGCTTCGTCGACCAGGTCGATCGCCTTGTCCGGCAGGAAGCGGTCGGCGATGTAGCGGTTGGACAGCGTCGCCGCCGCCACCAGCGCGGAATCCGAAATGCGCACCTTGTGGTGCTGCTCGTACTTCTCCTTCAGGCCGCGCAGGATCGAGACGGTGTCTTCCACCGTCGGCTCGTCGACGAACACCGGCTGGAAGCGGCGGGCAAGGGCTGCATCCTTCTCGACATGCTTGCGATACTCATCGAGCGTGGTGGCGCCGACGCAGTGCAGCTCGCCGCGCGCCAGCGCCGGCTTCAGAAGGTTCGACGCATCCATGGCGCCATCCGCCTTGCCGGCACCGACCAGGGTGTGCATCTCATCGATGAACAGGATGATGTTGCCGCTGGCCGAGGTGACTTCGGAGAGCACGGCCTTCAGCCGCTCCTCGAACTCGCCGCGATATTTGGCGCCGGCAATCAGCGCGCCCATGTCGAGCGCCATCAATTGCTTATCCTTCAGCGATTCCGGCACGTCGCCATTGACGATGCGCAGCGCCAGGCCTTCGGCGATCGCCGTCTTGCCGACGCCCGGTTCGCCGATCAGCACCGGATTGTTCTTGGTGCGGCGCGACAGCACCTGAATGGTGCGGCGGATCTCGTCGTCACGGCCGATCACGGGGTCCAGCTTGCCGGCACGGGCATCCGCGGTCAGGTCGCGCGCGTATTTCTTCAGCGCGTCGTAGCCCTGTTCGGCACTCGCCGAATCGGCGGTGCGGCCCTTGCGGACGTCATTGATGACCTGGTTGAGCGCCTGCGGGGTGACGCCGGCCTTGGCCAGTATGTCGGCGGTCTTGGCCGACTTCTCCATGGCCAGCGCCTGCAAGAGCCGCTCCACCGTGACAAAGCTGTCGCCGGCTTTCTTGGCCAGTTCCTCGGCGGTCGAAAACGCTTTTGCCAGCGGCTGGGCCAGATAGAGCTGGCCATTGCCGCCCTCGACCTTGGGCATCGCTTCGAGCGCCGTCTCGACGCCAAGCTTGACGTCGCGAACGTTGCCGCCGGCGCGTTCGATCAGCGACGCGGCCAGGCCCTCATCGTCGTCGACGAGCACTTTCAGGATATGCTCAGGGGTGAATTGCTGATGGTTGCGGGAAAGCGCCATAGTCTGCGCGGACTGGATAAAACCGCGCACGCGCTCTGAGTATTTCTCAAGGTTCATATCTGTCTCCTTCCATCACCGGCCCGCTTTGCGGCACCGGATCCGATTGCGGTGACGGACCCGCCCATTCGAGCCGGGTCCAGTTGAGGCTGATATGGTGCACAAGCTCCGAACCCTCAAGACGTCTCGCTATCGGCAACTTCATAATATTGCACGGCCGCCCAAACGAAAACGGCGGAGATTTCTCTCCGCCGTTCAATGCCTTGAAATGCCGTTCGATCAGTTGTCGATATCGACATTGACCGGTTGGGCGTTGCCGCTGTCGACCGGGGCCGCAGCCGCCTCGCCGGCGTTGGCCACGGAATTGGCATTGTCACTACCGCCATCAACCTGATCGGCGTTGACGCGCGGGCGGCGCGGCCGCCTCGGACGACGGGCAGCACCGCTTTCGGCGGCCGCCTCGTTGAGTTCGGCCTGGGCCGCAAGGCCTGCCGGCGAAAGATTCTCGAACGACGGAGCCGGTTCGGCCGGCACTACAGATTCAGTCGGCGAAACGGCTTCGCCCTGAACCGGGGGCTCGTTGCCCTGCGGTTGACCACCTTGCTCCACAGACGAACCAAAGTCGCGCTGGCCGTTCTGGCCATAACCGCCATTGGGGCGACGATCGCGATGGCGCCCGCCATTGTTGTCGCGGCCACCATTGTTGCGCCCGCCATTATTATCACGGGCCTCGCGGCCACCTTCCCGGTTGAGCGCAACCTCGGCCGGCGTCCCTTCGATGACCGGCTGCGGGCCGGCGCCATGGTTGATCACCGGGATCTGGGCATCGGAAACAGTGTTGCTGTTGTTGCTGCCGTTGTCGAAATCGTCGCGGTCCTCGTCGCCGTCATCGTCGAAATCATCGCGATTCTGCTGCGCGTTCTGGATCGGCATCTGCGCCTGTGCGGCCGCGATGATGCGATTGTAGTGCTCGGCGTGCTGGAGATAGTTCTCCGCCATGACCCGGTCGCCGGAGCTGTGAGAATCGCGGGCAAGGGTGGCGTACTTTTCGGCGATCTGCTGAGCCGAACCGCGGATCTTCACATCCGGGCCATTGCTCTCGTAGTTGCGCGTCAGGGGATTAGGCCCCTTGCGGTTGTTGTTGTTATTGTTGTTATTGTTACCACCGCCGCCGCCATTATTGTTGCGACCGCGCATGCGCCTGTTCTGCTGTTGTGGCCTCATCAAACTCTCTTCATTTTGAAATTTTCGAAAAACTCTTCACGAACGGAGGCGCTCATGCAGCCAGCCGTTTCGTCTCTTCACCGGCGTTCGCCCGCATCGATTGCGTTGGCGCCACGTGTCATCCTGTTCCGGTTACATCACTTGCCGGACGATTCCCGCACGAAGCTTGGGCATCGTTTGCGCAAGAAGGCAGCTATTTCCAAGGAAAACCGAATCGCTAAGAGCACTGCCTGCTTCGTCTCATCCGGTTAAGGCGACCCTAGCCGCATTCCCCGGCATTGCCAAGCGCTTTTTTGCACTGCGTCAAGGCTTTATCCTTTCAAAGACAATAACCCTGTCGTTTCCGCCGAGGTCGCGAAAAACACCGCCCGGCATGTAGCCAGCTGCAGCGAATATCTCGCAGACCTCACCGCTTTGCGTATGGCCGATCTCGACCGCAATCCTGCCTTCAGCTTCCAAAAACCTTGCCGCTTGCGCAGCGATGGTTCTGTAGGGGTTCAGACCGTCCGCGCCGCCATCCAGGGCCAGGCGCGGGTCGAAATTGCGGACTTCGTCCTGCAGATTTCCAATGTCTTCGGTGGTTATATAGGGAGGGTTTGCGGCGATTACATGGTACCGGCCGAAAACTTTTTCGAACCAGTCCGACTGCAGCGCCGTGAACCGGTCTGCAAGACCCAGTTTCCCGGCATTACTGGCCGCCGTCGCCAGCGCACCTGCGGACAGATCGACGCCGGTTGCGCTAGCCGTCGGTACGACGCTGAGCAGCGCCAGCGCAATGGCGCCGGTGCCGGTGCCAAGATCGAGGATGCGGCACCCGCCTTCCCGCGCCGCAACTGCCTTGACGAAGGGCAATATCGCCTCGACCAGCGTTTCGGTATCCGGCCGCGGCTCCAGCGTTTCCGGCGACAGCGACAGGCGCAAACCGTAGAATTCACGATAGCCGAGGATGCGATGCACCGGTTCGCCGCCAACGCGGCGTTTCAGGGCGGCATCGATTTCGGCAACAATGCCGGCGCCGAGCCTGCGTTCGGGGTCCGCAATGGCCTGCGTGCGCGTCGTGCCCGAAAAATGCTCGACGATCAGCCGCGCATCGAGCGCCGGGTCGTCGACAGTGGTGCCAAGCCGGGCCCGCGCTTCCCGCAGCAGCGGGCCGAGTGCGTCGGGCAGGTCAGTCATCGATGCCGATGTCGGCGAGCAATTTCGACTGGTGATCGGCAATCAGCGCGTTGATGATCTCGTCGAGTTCGCCCATCATCACCCGGTCGAGCTTGTAGAGCGTCAAATTGATGCGATGGTCGGTGACGCGGCCTTGCGGGAAATTATAGGTGCGGATGCGCTCCGAGCGATCGCCGGAGCCGACCTGCGACTTGCGCGATTCGGAACGCTCCTCGTCGGCCTTGCCGCGCTCCAGATCATAGAGCCGGGCACGCAGAATCTGCATGGCCTTGGCGCGGTTCTGATGCTGCGATTTCTCCGCCTGCACGACCATGATGCCAGTCGGCAGATGGGTGATGCGGACGGCCGAATCGGTGGTGTTGACGTGCTGGCCGCCCGAACCCGAGGCGCGCATCGTGTCGATGCGGATGTCTTCGGCCCTGATGTCGATGTCGACCTCTTCGGCTTCGGGCAGCACCGCGACGGTTGCGGCCGAGGTGTGAATGCGCCCGCTGGCCTCCGTTGCCGGCACACGCTGCACGCGGTGCACGCCGGATTCGAATTTCAGATGCGCAAAGACGCCCTTGCCCGACACCGTGGCGATGATTTCCTTGAAGCCGCCGGCGTCGCCATCGCTGGCCGAGGCGGTTTCGAAACGCCAGCCGCGTTCGGCGGCGTAGCGCTCATACATGCGAAACAGGTCGCCGGCGAACAGCGCGGCCTCGTCACCGCCGGTGCCGGCGCGGATTTCGAGAATGGCGTTCTTGTCGTCGGCGGCATCCCTGGGCAACAGCAGGATCTGGATATCCTTCTGCAACGCCTCGATGCGCTCGTCGATCTCCGGCAACTCGGCCTCGGCGAGCGCCCGCATCTCGGCATCGGTGCCCTTGTCGGCAAGCATGGCTTCCAGATCGGCCTGTTCACGCTCGGCCAGGCGCAGTGCCCTGACCTTGGCGACCATATCCTGGATTTCGGCATATTCGGACGCCATGCGCACATAGGCATCCGGCGCCGGACCAGCCGACATCTGCGCTTCGAGCATCTCGAAACGCTTGACGACTTGATCCATACGATCGCGGGGCAAATTGACCATGATGAGGCTGCTACAATGGGATCGAACGGTCGTCGGCAAAGGCCTGCAGCAGCGCCCGCATCGGCAAGCCCTGTGCCGGAGCCATCAGATTGTCGTCGAAAAACGCCTTCAACTCGTCCAGCGGCAGTTCCGTCAGCATCGCCTTGACCGGACCGATCGAGGCCGGCGACATCGAGATCGAACGGAAACCGAGGCCGATCAGCGCCATCGCCGAGATCGGCTTGCCGGCGAGTTCGCCGCACAGCGTCACCGGCGTATTGTTGCGGACGCCGGCATCGGCGATCTGCTTGAGCACACGCAGGAACGGCGCCGACAGCGTGTCGAAGCGGTTTGCCAATTGCGTGTTGCCACGGTCGACGGCCATGACGAACTGGAACAGGTCGTTCGAACCCACCGAGACGAAATCGACCGCCTTCATCAATTCATCGAGCTGGAACAATAGCGACGGAACTTCCAACATCGCCCCCAGCTTCAGGCTGGTCGGCAAATGATGGGCAAAGCGCGACAAATGCCGCACCTCGCGGTCGATGATCTCGCGTGCCTGGGCGATCTCGCCCAGCTCGGTCACCATCGGCAGCATCAGCTTCAATTCGCGGCCGCCGCTGGCCTTGAGCAAAGCGCGGATCTGGGTGCGCAACAACCCCGGCCGGTCAAGCGTCAGGCGAATCGCCCGCCAGCCAAGCGCCGGGTTCTCTTCCTGGATCGCACCCTTGAAATAGGGCAGCACCTTGTCGCCGCCAATGTCGATGGTGCGGAAGGTGACCGGCTTGCCGCGCGCCGCTTCGAGCACGTCGCGGTACAGCTTTTCCTGGGCTTCGGCCCGGGGAAATGTCGAGGCGACCATGAATTGAAGTTCGGTGCGGAACAGGCCGATACCGGCCGCACCCGCTTCGGCAAGCTGCGGCAGGTCGACGGCGAGACCGGCATTCATCAACAGGTCGACCTGGACACCGTCCCTGGTCGTCGACGGCTTCTTGCGCAGCTCGCGGTAGACCTCTTGCCGGCGCGCCCTGAAGCGCACCTTTTCGGCGTAGGCGGCCTCGAGATCGGGCTGCGGCCGCAAATGGATCACGCCCTCTTCGCCGTCGACGATGATGGCATCGCCGTTTTCCGCCATGGAAACGGCGCCCTTCATCTGCCCGGCGACGGGAATGCCCATGGCACGCGCGACTATGACGACGTGACTGGTCGCGGCACCATCCTCGAGCACCAGCCCGCGCATCTTGTCGCGGGGATAATCGAGCAGCTCGGCGGCCCCCATCGAACGGGCAACGATGATGGCATCCTTCGGCAGCGATGCGGCGACATCTTCCGGCCCGCGCCCCATCAGCTGGCGCAGCAGGCGGTTGGCGAGGTCGTCGAAATCGCTCATCCGCTCGCGCAGATAGGGATCGGTCATGTGCAGCATGCGGGCGCGCATGTCGCTCTGCACCTTTTCCACCGCCGCTTCGGCCGTCAGGCCGTTGCGGATGGCCTCTTCCAGCCGCCGCACCCAGCCGCGATCGTTGGCGAACATGCGATAGGCTTCCAACACCTGGCGATGCTCGCCTTCGAAGGCGACGTCGCGGCGTTCCAGCATGTCGTCGATGGACAGCCTGAGCGAGCTGAGTGAGGTTTCGAGCCGGCGGACCTCTTCCTCGCTGTCTTCGTTGAACAGATTGGTGACGACGATGCGCGGCTCGTGCAGCACGACGTGGCCGAGCCCGACGCCTTCATTGAAGGACAGGCCGGTGAAGCTGACAGGACGGCGCAGATCGAGTTCGAGGCCGGGCCGGGTCAGCCGCGCCAGATCGCCGGTGGCGATCATCTCGGCGATCACCATTGCCGTGGTTTCCAGCGCTTCGACCTCGTCGTCGCGGTAATGGCGCATGGTCTTGTTCTGCACCACAAGCACGCCCAGCGTGCGCCCTGCCCGCAGCACCGGCACGCCGAGGAACGAGTTGTAGATCTCTTCCCCGGTCTCCGGCAGATAGGCGAAGGCAGGGTGTTCCTGCGCATTGGACAGGTTGAGCGGCCGCGCGCTGGCGGCGATCGTGCCGACCAGGCCTTGGCCCAGCCGCAACTGCGCCAAATGGACGGCGTTCGGGTTCAGACCTTCGGTGGCGTAAAGTTCGAGCACCGAATCGGCGCGCAGCACATAGAGCGAGCAGACTTCCGCGACCATGTTGGAGGCGATGTCGCGCACAATCCGGTCAAGCCGCTCCTGCGGCTCCAGCGGCTCCTGCATGAGCTCGCGGAGCCGTTTGAGCAAAACGCGCGGGCCACTGGCCTGATCACGCATCGCGGCTTCTTCTCCAATGGGCATTCTGCCCGCCGCAGTTTCCACCGCGACCGGCGCACACGCAACAACTCAAATCGTTCTCGCTACTGCTTATCCAGACCGTAGACGGAATGCAAAGTACGAACCGCAAGTTCCGTATACGGACCGTCGATCAGGATCGAAATCTTGATCTCGGAGGTCGTGATGGCGCGGATGTTGATCGATTTGTCGGCCAGCGCCTTGAAAGCGGTGGCGGCGACGCCGGCATGGCTCCTCATGCCGATGCCGATGACCGAAACCTTCGACATGCCGGCTTCCGACTGCACGACATCGTAGCCGATCGAAGCCTTGAGGCGTTCAAGCACGGCCAGCGCCTTGTCGACATCGCCCGACGGCACGGTGAAGGTCATGTCGGTGAACTTGCCGTCCTCGGAAATGTTCTGGACGATCATGTCGACATTGATGTTGGCCTCGGCCAGCGGCCCGAAGATGCCGGCGGCAACGCCCGGCCGGTCGCCGACCCGGCGCAGCGAAATCTGCGCTTCATCCTTGGCGTAGGCAATTCCGGTGACGACCTGCTGTTCCACGATCTCTTCCTCGTCGCAAATGAGCGTTCCGGGCGGATTGAGCAAATCCCCCATTCCGGGCGCGTCGGGATCGTCGAAGGACGACCGCACGAAGGTACGCACCCTGTGCACCATGGCAAGCTCGACCGAACGCACCTGCAGAACCTTGGCGCCGAGCGAGGCCATTTCAAGCATTTCCTCGAACGATATCTTGGCCAGCCGCCGCGCCTTGGGCTCGATGCGCGGATCGGTGGTGTAGACCCCGTCGACGTCGGTATAGATGTCGCAGCGATCAGCCTTGACCGCCGCGGCTATGGCGACAGCACTGGTATCGGAGCCGCCGCGGCCGAGCGTGGCGATACGATTGTCCGGGCCGATGCCCTGGAACCCGGCGATCACCGCCACCTGGCCCTCGCCGAAGCGCTTGATCAGGAACGCGCCGTCGATGTCGAGGATGCGCGCCGCTCCATGCGCATTGTCGGTCTTGATCGGGATCTGCCAGCCCTGCCAGGAGCGGGCATGCACGCCCATGTTCTGCAAGGTGATGGCCAGAAGGCCGGCCGTGACCTGCTCGCCGGAAGCGACGACCGCGTCATATTCGCGTGCGTCATGCATCGGCGAGGCCTCACGCGTCCACCCGACCAGTTCATTGGTTTTCCCGGCCATCGCCGAAACGACCACCGCCACCTCATGGCCGGCGTCGACCTCGCGTTTGACGTGACGCGCCACGTTGCGGATGCGGGCGATGTCGGCGACCGAGGTTCCGCCGAATTTCATCACGATGCGCGCCATGGGAGCGAAATGCCTTTGCCTGAAGCCGGATCCCGGCCAAAAGCCGGAATCCCGAAAAGCGGAAGGCCGGCTGACGCCGGCCGCTGAATGCGCGGCCTCCTTAGCCAAATGATGAAGGTTTCGCAAGGCTGGCGGCCGATTGCCGGCTCCGGAAGCCGGCATATTGCCTTCCGCCCCGCCGCCGCCTACGAAATGCTGCCTACGGGGGAATTCTTTTGGTTCGGCATAACAGATGATGATTGCTCGTCTTCGACGTGCCATGCGATGGCAATCGCTCCCGCTCGTCGCCGGCTTTGCCGTGCTGGCGCTGATTGTCGGCAGCCGAGCCATGCTGGTCGAGGAACAGCGGGCCAACCGCGCCATCGCGCGCGAGGCAATCGAATATCAGCAATTGCTTTCGGGACTGCTTTCTCTGGCACAGGAAGCCGAGAACGGCCAGCGTGGCTACCTGCTGACCGGCGAGAAATCCTATCTCGAACCCTATCGGAACGCTGTCGGCGCCATTCCGGGGCAACTTGCCCGCATCGACAGCTTGACCGCCCCCGACGACCAGCTCGTCCAGCCGATCAACCATATCAAGGACGCGCTTTCGCAAAAGCAGGCTGAACTGGCCGAGACGATTGCCCTGTACGACCAGGGCAATGCGACGAAGGCCCTGGATCTGGTTCGCAGCGGCCAAGGCAAGGCCGTCATGGACGAAATCCGGACCAGCATGGATACGGTCCGACGCATCAGTGCCGCAGCCATCGCCGCGCGCGACGCGCATACCGACCAGGTCGAGGCCTGGCTACGCATCGGTTCGCTGGCGGCGTTGCTGGCGATCTTCCTGCTTGCCGGCTACGCGATCAGGGAATCGCGCCGCCGCTTCCGTGAGGTGGCCGTCGCCCAGGATGAGTTGGTGCGCAAGAACGTCGCCCTCGGTAAGGAGATCGAGACTCGCGAAAAGGCCGAATCCCAGATCCGCCAGATGCACAAGATGGAGGCGGTCGGCCAGCTTACAGGCGGCATCGCCCACGACTTCAACAACATGCTGGCGGTGATCATCAGCGCCATGAACCTCGCCCAGCGCAAGCTGGCGCGCGGCGAGCACGACATCGCACAATTCATCGACGCGGCGATCGATGCCGCGACCCGTGCCGCCAATCTGACGGCCCGGCTGCTCGCCTTCTCGCGCCAGCAGCCGCTGGCGCCGCAGATCGTCGACGCCAACCGTCTGCTGACCGGGATGTCCGACCTGATCCGGCGGGCACTCGGCGAAACCATCCGCATCGAAACGGTGCTGGCGGGAGGCTTGTGGAAAACCCATGCCGACCCGAGCCAGATCGAGAACGCCGTTCTCAACCTGGCCGTCAACGCCCGCGACGCCATGGGCGATGATGGCAAGCTGACCATCGAGACCGCCAACAGCCATCTCGACGACAGCTACGCCGCCGCCCATGCCGAAGTCGCGGCCGGCCAGTATGTGATGATCGCCGTCAGCGATACCGGTTCGGGCATGACCCCCGATGTCATCGCCAAGGCCTTCGAACCCTTCTTCACCACCAAGGCGGTCAACAAGGGCACCGGCCTAGGGTTGAGCCAGGTGTTCGGCTTCGTCAAGCAGTCGGGTGGCCATGTCAACATCTATTCCGAACCCGGCGAAGGCACGACGATCAAGATCTACTTGCCGCGGTATTTCGGCGCCGAAGAGCCGGCCGTGACCACGCGGCGAGGCGACAACACCGCCGCACCGGTCACCGAAACGATCCTTGTCGTCGAGGATGATGCCCGCGTGCGGGTCTCCACGACTGAGGCCATACGAGAACTCGGATACACCGTCATTCATGCAGCGAGCGGCGAGGAAGCGTTGCAGAAACTGGCGGAGAACCCGAACGTCGCCCTGCTGTTCACCGACATCGTCATGCCCGTCATGAACGGCCGCAAGCTGGCGGAAGAGGCCGTTGCCCGCATGCCGCTGCTGAAGGTGATCTTCACCACCGGCTTCACCAGGAACGCGGTGGTCCACAACGGCGTGCTCGACCACGACGTGCATTTCCTCGCCAAGCCCTTCACCATCGAGCAACTGGCGGCGAAACTGCGTGACGTGCTCGGCACGAAGTAGGTCGGCCACTCTGTCAGCCCCTTGGCAGCATCGAAAATTGTTGCCTTGACATTCGCGGCCTCACGCCCGACTTCCTAGCGCATGACCCCGAAATCGAAGTCGATTTCGGAAAGGATCATGCGCAGAATCTAAAGTGCTACAGCGTCCTTTGCGCGTCCAAGAGGACGCGCGGCGCTGTAGTGTCGAGGAGACCAACCCATGCCAGAGCCCCGACGATCGACGATCGATGCCGGAGAGGTGGAGCGCTTTTCCGCCCTTGCCACCGAATGGTGGAACCCGAACGGCAAGTTCCGTCCCCTGCACAAATTCAATCCGGTCCGGCTGGCCTATATCCGCGACCAGATAGCAACGCGCTTCGGCCGTGACCCGCGCGCTGCAAGGCCTTTCGAGGGCCTGCGCATCCTCGACATCGGCTGCGGCGGCGGACTTCTGTGCGAGCCGATGGCGCGGCTTGGCGCCGAAGTCGTGGGTGCGGATGCCTCCGAAACCAATATCGAAGTGGCCAAGCTGCACGCCGCCGAGGGCAATGTCAGCATCGACTATCGCGCCACGACGGCTGAGGACCTTGCCGACGCCGGCGAAAAGTTCGACGTCATCCTCAACATGGAAGTGGTCGAGCATGTCGCCGACATCGACCTGTTCGTCGCCAAATGCGGCGAGATGGTGCGGCCCGGCGGCGTCATGTTCGTGGCCACTATCAACCGCACGCTGAAGGCGCTGGGCTTAGCCATCATCGGCGCCGAATATGTGCTGCGCTGGCTACCGCGCGGCACCCACCAGTTCGGCAAGCTGGTGCGCCCGGAAGAACTCGAAAAGGCGCTTGGCGGCGCCGGCCTGACCATCATCGACCGCACCGGCGTCACCTACAACCCGCTGGCCGACCGCTGGGCACGCTCGAAGGACATGGACGTCAACTACATGGTCCTGGCGGAAAAAGGCTCAGTCTGACCTTATTCTGAATTCTGGCCTTATTCAGAATTCAGCGGCCTGTAGCCGCCGCGCCAGTAGATCAGCGCCTGGCCGGCATCGTCGGTGCGCACGGCCTCGACCGAGCCGATGACGATGGAATGCGTGCCGCGATCGATCATCTCGTCGAGGCTGCAGTCGAAGGCGGCCACCGCGTCCGAAAGCAGTAAAGCTCCGGTCTTGAGCGTCGTCCATTCGGCGCCCTCATAGCGGTCCTTGCCCTTGATGCCGCCAAAGCCGGAGAACCGCTCGGCCACGCGCTGATGCTTGGGCCCAAGCGAATTGACGCCGAAATGCCGGTAGCGTTCGATCACCGGCCAGGTCGACGACGACCTGTTGACGCAGGCGATCACCTTGGGCGGCTCGGCCGACAGCGAGACGACCGAAATGACCACCAGGCCGGAGCGATCCTCGCCGGTGCCGGCGGTGATGACGCTGACATTGCCGACGATCAGCCGCATCGCGGCGCGAAAATCAGCTACATCGACAGCAGTCGCCTCTGATGTCTTCGGTTCGTTCATGGCTTGCTCCAGAGCACGATTCCAAAAAGGGAACGGTCCTCGGAAAAGATCACGCTCAAACAGGAAGATAAAGCAGATCTGGATACAAATTCAGGTGAAATCGGCTCCAGGCGCGAAGGTGATTCGGATCCCTTGCGACCGCTCACGCCTTCTGGCTTTGTGCCCTGGTGGTGATGAACACGCCGGCGGTGATGATGAGCGCGCCTGCCCAGGTCAGCAGCTGATAGTGCTCGCCGAGGAAGATGGTTCCGGCAAACAGGCCGACGGCCGCCGCGACATAACCGATCTGGCTGAGATAGACCGGGCCGCCAACCGCTTGCAGCCTGAAGAAGAAGGCGAACATAGCCGACGCCGACGCGACCTGCGCGATGACCACCAGCGGCACGCCGCCGAGTGGCGCGAAAGCCTCGCCGCCGAACAGGAGGAGAATGCCGGCAAGCAGCATCGCCGCCGACGCCAGATGGCTGCCGACGGCAAGCTCGATCGGGCCGGTGCCGTCCGGCCAGTCGACCGTACGATAGATGTTGCCGACGGCAAGGCTGACCGGGATGAGCAAACCCATCACTACCCAGAACAAATCGGCCGGCTGGCCGGCCTCGCCGCGCGTCACCGCGACCATGACGGCGCCGACGAAGCCGACGGCGATGCCGACAATGCCCAGCATGTTGGGGCGCCGGACACGCAACAGGATCGAGAACACCAGTGTGATGACAGGCGACAGGGTGAACATGATGCCGGTGTAGCCGGCGCCCAGATGCGGGATGGCCGAGAACATCAGGAGGTTGGGGACAGCATAGGACACCGCGGCAGTCACGAAGAAATAGCGCAATTTGTGCGCGGTGAGCCGGACCCGCTTGCCGCGAGCCAGGAGCACGCACAGCAAGACCCCGCCGGCGCCGAGCGAGATGACGAAGGCCCAGACCATGGCCGGCACGTCGGCAGCCGTGGCGAGCTCGCCGAACGGCAGCGTCAGGCCGAGCAGGCCGCCGGTGACGACCAGCAGGCCGAGCGCCGAATCCCAGAGAAGTTTCATTGACCGAATCCTGTAGCGCGGCCCTTGGCCGGCATTGCATGTATGATAAGATAATGGAAAGATTCTTAACGTCAAGATATATGATGGTGAGACAATTGGACAGGGCAGCAAGAGCGATCGAGCAATGGAAGCGGGAGCGGCCCGATCTGGATGTCTCGCCAATGGGTGTGCTCGGGCGGCTGAACGAGGCCTCCTCGCTGATCGCCCGCGAGCGCCTGGCGCCGTTGTTTGCCCGTTATGGATTGCAGTCCGGGGAATTTGACGTGCTGGCAACGCTGCGCCGTTCAGGCTCTCCCTACGCGCTGACGCCGACCGCTCTCTACGAGGCGACGATGGTGACGTCCGGCGCCATGACCAACAGGCTAGACCGGCTCGAAACGTCCGGATTGATCCTGCGCGGGCCGCATCCCAACGATAGGCGCGGCATTGTCGTGCGGCTGACCGACAAGGGCCTGGCCTTGATCGATGAAGCCGTTACCGCCCACGTGGCCAACGAACACGAGGTTCTCTCGGGCTTGACGCCGGCGGAACAGGAGACGCTCTCTCGGCTGCTTGAGAAATTGATCGGGAGTATGGGCTAGAGCAATTCTAGGAAAAGTTTTCCGCCTAGAATTGCTTCAAAACAAATAGTTAGAGCAGCTCGCCGTTTCCGCGAAACGGTGAAATGCTCTAGCCGGTCAGTTCATAGGCTGCCGCGAGAACCGGCGCCGGTGTTTCCAGCGCTGGTATGATACGGTGAGGTGGACAAGCCGGGTCGGCATGTTGAGGTAGAGCAGAGCATCTCGCAAACCACTGAGATTTCGCTCACTCATCGCCTTGTCGGAAAAGTCCGGCATGGCCTCAAGTGTCGCTTCAGCTTGCTGGCCCCGGCCCTTTCCTGTCGGCAATCTGGCCGCAAAGGCTATTTCTCGACGCAGACAGACCTGCTCGACGCGATCCCGCAACGCCTCTTCGTAGCCGATACCGCATCGCATAAGCCGCGCGTGGGTGGCCTCATGGACGATAATCGAAGCGACCAATTCCGGCGTCGTCTCTTCGCTGATGATATGGCGCTCGTCCAATTCGCACGCCTTGGAGGAGTTCGCCCATTGCGCGACTGAAGCAGGAAGGGTTGTGACGAATACCTGTCTTACGTCACCAAGCAGCCGTCTGTAGCGCACTGGATCAAAATCACGAATAAGCTGAAGCGCCTCGACGATCTTGTCGGTGCCCTTGTCGCTGATGATGAGCAATCCGTCGACCGTTCGGGTACCGCTAAGCTTCACGGCGGCCCAGCGGGCCAACCGGCCAACGACGGCTCTTATGCTGCGTTCCGGCTCAATCGCTTCTGGGTCGCGCAAAGCTCCCTCGGAATTCAGTTGCGATCGTCCGGGAACACCGGGATGGGCATGAACTCGACGCCGTCCTCGGCCAGGCTCTTGGCTTCATCCAGCGTCGCCTCGCCATAGATGCCGCGCGGGTCGCTCTCGCCGAAATGGATCTTTCGCGCTTCCTCGGCGAACTTGTCGCCGACATAGTCGGCATTCTCGCGCACCTTCTCGGCCATCGCCTTGAGCTGTGCCAAAGCCTGCTTCTGCGCCTCGCCCATGGCGAGCGCTATGGTTTCCTGCTTGCGCGCCGTGGAGACAGCCGGCGCCATCAGCGCCTTCTGCACCTTGTGCGAGCCGCAGGTGGGGCAATCGACAAAGCCGCGCTTCTTCTGGGTGTCGAAATCGTCGTTGCTGCGGAACCAGCCTTCGAATTCGTGCTCGTGCTCGCAGATCAGGGCAAAGCGGATCAAGAGGCTGCACCCCTGAGCCGCGGCGCCTCGCCCAAGCCGGCATTGACGGCGAAATCCCGCGCATTCCTGAGATTGGGGATCTTCTTGCGCGCGGCAAGCGACTGCGCCGGGTCGATCTCGGCGACGATCACATCAGGCTCGTCATGCGCGGCTTCCGCGATGATACGGCCCCACGGATCGACGATCAGCGAATGACCGTAGGTCTCGCGGCCATCCTCATGCAGGCCGCCCTGCGCGGCGGCGATGACATAGGCGCCATTCTCGATGGCGCGGGCCCTGAGCAGCACGTGCCAGTGCGCCTCGCCGGTCTGACGGGTGAAGGCGGCAGGTACGGAAAGCAGATCGGCGCCGGCCAGTGCCTCGGCGCGGAACAATTGCGGAAAGCGCAAATCGTAGCAAACGGCAAAGCCGAGCTTTGCACCCTCGATCTCGGTGACGACGGCCTCGGTGCCCGGTTCGTAGGCAGCGGATTCACGCCAGCTCTCACCATTGTCGAGGTCGACATCGAACATGTGGATCTTGTCGTAGGTGGCGAGCGCAGCACCATCCGGGCCAAACAGCAGCGCCCGGTTGGCGAGCTTGCCGTCGGCCCGCAGGATGGCGGTCGAGCCGATATGCAGGAAGACGCCGAGTTCCCTGGCCAATCTGCGCGCGGTCGAAACGACGATGTCCTTGTCTTCGGACGTAAACGAGGCGGCGCGAGCTTCCTTGTCGCGGATCAGCGCACCGGTCATTTCCGGCGTCTGGATGTAGGTCGCGCCCTGGCTTGCCGCTTCACGCACCAGCCGTTCGAGATCGACCGCGTTGCGCTCGGGACTCTCGCCTGAACGCATCTGGATCGCAGCGGCTTTGAAAACACCCATCGTCATTCCCTCAATTCGTCGCGCCGTTGGCGAGCAGTTTGTCCAGCCGGCCTTCGGCCTCCAGCTCGTGGAGGTCGTCACAGCCGCCGATATGCGTATCGCCGATGAAAATCTGCGGAAAGGTCGTGCGGCCATGCGCCCGTGAGATCATCTCCTGGCGCAGTTCCGGCGAGAAGGAGGCATCGTGCTCAGTAAAGACGACGCCCTTGCGCTCGAGCAGCCGCTTGGCTGCCGTGCAATAGCCGCACATCATACGGGTGTAGATCGTGACATCGGCCATGACGAATTTCCGCTGTTCGTTGCCGACTTATATAGTCGCGGACTCGTCCGCCCGAAAGTCCCCCGGCAACACACGGGCAAAGGTCAGCACGTCGACGGCGGCCGCACCTCCCCTTTTCAGCGCCTTGGTGGCGGAACGCACCGTGGCGCCGGTGGTGTAGACATCGTCGATCAAAAGCACCCTGCGGCCGGCGATCTCGATTTCCGCCTCGGCGGGTACCCGAAAGGCGGCCCGCACATTCTCCTCGCGTTCCCCGCGCTCCAGCCCGACCTGCTGGCGGGTGAGTTTCACGCGCCGCACCGCCGAGGGGGCGAAGGGCAGTTCGCTGAGCACCGAGACCGCCCTCGCCAGTTCCGCCGATTGGTTGAAGCGCCGCCAAAAAAAGCGCCGCCAGTGCAGCGGCACCGGCACCACTACATCCGCCTCGGCGATGAGATCGGCACCGGCGCGCACCATCCAGCGCGCCATCCATGGTGCCAGATCCGTGCGATCCTGGTATTTCAACCCTTGCACCATCTGGCGGGCAACGCCGGAATAGGCGACCGCCGCCCGCGCCCGCTCGAAAGGAGGCGGATCGGCAATCGCCTCGGCCGACAGAAAGCCTTCGCCCATATGGTGGGTGAACGGCGTGCCCATGACCGGGCACCATGGCCGCTCCAGCAGCCTGAGCTTCGGCCAGCAGGCGCCGCACAGCACGCCCGGCTGCGAGACATGCCGGCGGCAACCGGCGCAGACCGGCGGAAACAGCATACGCGCCGGCCAGCCGACAACCGACCGCGCCAGGTTCGTGATCGCGATGGACTTGATCTTGGGCATCGGATCGGCCACGTGGTTGCTCCTGCGCGCCACTATATCAACGATCCCGGAGCGTGGACAAACAAAGGATCTGCCCGTTGCAGCCGATAATGGATACCTCTCTGTGGCTGGCGCACAAGCGGCGCGCCCTTGCTCATCCGGTCGACGGTGCGGACTTCCTCATGCGCCGCACGGCCGAGGACCTTGCCGACCGGCTGGGTGCCGTCGAGCGCAGGTTCGGCAAGGCGGCTGTGCTGTTTTGCCAGACGCCGGCAGCAGCCGAAACGCTCGCCGAAAGCGGCAAGGTCGCCGACATCGTCCGCGTCGAGGCGGACACGGCCTTCCTGAGCGGTGGCGGCGCCGGCTTGATCGCACCGCTCGAAACCGTGCCGTTCGAAGCGGAAAGCCTCGATCTGGCGGTGTCGCTTCTGTCGCTGCAGGCCATGAACGACATCCCCGGCATGCTGATCCAGATCCGCCGTGCGTTGCGGCCGGATGGGCTTTTCCTCGGCGCCTTTGCCGGCGCCGGTACGCTTTTCGAGTTGCGCGAAAGCCTGCTTTCGGCCGAGACCGAGCTTTACGGCGGCGCCAGTCCGCGTGTCGCCCCGTTTACCGACGTGCGCGATGCCGGTGCGCTGCTGCAGCGCGCCGGTCTCGCTCTGCCGGTCGCCGACGTAGAGACGGTGACGGTGCGCTATGCCAGCCTGTTCAACCTGATGGCGGATCTGCGGGCCATGGGCGAAACCTCTGCGCTCACCGATCGCAGCCGGCGGCCGGGCTCGCGCAAGCTGTTTGCCCGCGCGGCGGAAATCTACGCCGAGCGGTTTTCCGACCCCGACGGCCGCGTGAGGGCAAGTTTCTCGATTGTCTGGATGTCCGGCTGGGCGCCCGACGCATCGCAGCAAAAACCGCTTAAGCCAGGGTCGGCCAAGGTCTCGCTGAAAACAATCCTGGAGGCGCCCGGCGGGCAATGATCCTGCCCGCAGGCGCGGAAAGCCGGATCAGGGCGTGGGTGCGAAAGCGTTCGCAAGCTTGCTGTTGTTGTCGCTGAACAGCCAGATGATCCCGTCGCGGACCTCACCGATACCGCCGACGATGGCCAGCGACAGCACGGCGATGATGACGCCATATTCGACGGCCGTGGCGCCGGTCTCGTCGTTCAGAAAACCCAGCAGCACTGCTTTCATGGCCTCAACCCCTCTGTCCGGGACCTTACCGCCGACCTGTTAAGAAAGGTTAACGGCAAAGGCTTAACAGGCGATGAAACCGCCGCCTTTCCGAAATCTCTTAACCATGTCAGCAGTCGCCGCTGCTCCTGCCATTGGACCTGATGATGCAGACCGAGCTCGGTTGCGGCTGCAGCACGCTGCGGCGCAGCGTGTAGGTTTCGCGATGGCCGATCGAGCCTGTCGCCGCCATGTCAAGCCCGCCGAAACCATCACGGGCCGACAGCGAGCGTGTCTGGCTGTCGAGGAAGGGGGTTGCGATCAGCGCCAGCGCCACCGCGGCCGAACCGAACAGCAGCGTGATGCGCAATATGCCCATGCCCGCATCGGCGGCGCGAAAACCGCGCTCGGGCCGGATCGCGTCCCAATCCCTGTCTAGGCTCATGCTATCGCTCCCCGGCAAATCGACGGCTCGGCCGCGAACGGCCATGCTTCAATTTTTCACGACGAGATAAATCTTCCATTAACGCTGGCTGATACACGCCTCGGCCAGGAACCGACCGGACGCGAGCCTCAGAGAAGATCGATGAGGAACGGGATCAGCGGCGCATCGGCCGGCGGCATCGGATAGTCGCGCATCTGCTTCGGCCGCACCCATTTCAGCGCCTGCCCTTCCCTGGGCTGGGCGATGCCGCGGAAGCGGCGGCAGATGAACAGCGGCATCAGCAGGTGGAAATCGTCGTAGGAATGACTGGCGAAAGTGAGCGGCGCCAGGCAGGGAATGTCGGTTTCGATGCCGATTTCCTCATGCAGTTCGCGAATGATGCATTGTTCGGGCGTCTCGCCGGGCTCGACCTTGCCGCCGGGAAATTCCCACAGCCCGGCAAGTTGCTTGCCCTGAGGCCGCTGCGCCAGAAGCACCCGGCCGTCGGGATCGACCAGCGCGCAGGCGGCGACCAGGAGCAGGCGCTTGCCGGCGGTCACGACATCATTCATGACCCGGCGGCCGGCGGTAGTGGTAGCGATAGACTTCCTCGAAGCCGAGCGAATGGTAGAGCGCCAGCGCCGGCACGTTGTTGGCCTCGACCTGCAGCCATGCTTCCCGCGCGCCCCGCAGCCGCGCCCATTTGAGCGCCGACAGGATCAGGTTGCGGCCATGGCCCCTGTTGCGCGCCGATCTGTCGGTGGCGACCTCGAACAGGCCGGCGAGATCGCCGTCATGGACGCAGATAAGCGTCGCCAGTGCCTCGGCTCCATCTTCGAGCGCGAACAGCCCGGCTTCGGGCTGGATGGCGCCGATGATCTCCGACAGGCCGGGCCGCAGCGAAACATCCGAACCGCTGACCTTGAGCAACGCGCCGATGAAGCGGCTGATGTCCTTGAGCGGAATCTGGTCCATGGCGGCATCGAGTTGCGCGCCGGCCAGCGGCAGCCGCATGACCAGCGACTCGTCGAACCGGCTCCAGCCCTCGCGGTCGAGATGGCTGGCGAGATCGGGACCCGACAGCGGCGACATGCGGAACGTCAGCGGCCTTCCATAGGCATCGAAACGGCGGCTGGCCCGTCCGATACGGTCGGCCATGTGCATGATATCGCCGGGATCGAGCGGATTGACCGAGTTCAGCCGCTTGGCCGGATGGCCGGCGGTCAGCCGCACCACCCAGGTGCCGTCATAGTGGACGGCGGCTGCCGGCCAGGCGCGAAAGCCGGCCGCCTCGTAGCGGCGTACGATCGCGAGCATGCTTGCCGGATGCCTGGAGCTCAAAACCGTCAGCTCCGATAATCGCCATTGATGGCGACATATTCCTTGGTGAGATCGCAGGTCCACACCGTCGCCTTGCCGCGGCCGATGCCGATATCGGCACGGATGCGGATGTCGTCGCGCTTCATGTAGGCCGACGTCGCGGCCTCGGAGTAGCCGGGGTCGCGCTCGCCTTCATGCGCCAGCCTGTTGTCGCCGAACCAGATCGACAGCCGGTCGCGATCGGCGGGTTCGCCGGCCTTGCCGACGGCCATGACGACGCGGCCCCAATTGGCGTCCTCGCCGGCGACCGCCGTCTTGACCAGCGGCGAATTGGCGATGGACAGCGCGATGCGCTTGGCCGAGCGCGCCGATTTGGCGCCGGTGACGGTGACTTCGACCTGCTTGCGGGCGCCCTCGCCGTCGCGCACCACTTGCAGCGCCAGCGATTTCAGCACCTTGCCGAGCGCCCGGCGGAACGCGCCGAGACGGGCATCCTTGGGATCGGTTATCTCCGGCGCGCCGCGCTTGGCGGCCTTGCCGGTGGCGAAGATCAGCAGCGTGTCGCTGGTCGACGTGTCGCTGTCGACGGTGACCGCGTTGAAGGTCTTGGCCGTGCCGCGCGACAACAGATCCTGCAGGACGGGGGCGGCGATCGGCGCATCGGTGGCGATGAAGGAGAGCATCGTCGCCATGTCGGGCGCGATCATGCCGGCGCCCTTGGAAATGCCGTTGATGGTGACATCGGTGTCGCCGAGCTTGACGGTCGCGGTCGCCACTTTCGGATAAGTATCCGTGGTCATGATCGCCTTTGCCGCTTCGGTCCACAGCCCGGGCTTGCCGTTGCTGACCAGCCTGGCGAGCAGATGGCTGAATTTGCCGGTGTCGAGCGGCTCGCCGATGACGCCGGTCGAGGCCAGGAAAACCTCCGCTGCCGTGCAGCCGGCCGCCTTCGCCGCCGCCTCGCCGGTCAGCGCGGTCGACTCGCGGCCTTTCTTGCCGGTGAAGGCATTGGCATTGCCGGAATTGACGACCAGCACGCGCGCCTTGCCTGCGCCGAGATTCTGCCGGCAGAAGTCGACCGGCGCCGAGGGGCATTTCGATTTCGTGAACACGCCGGCGACCGCGGTGCCTTCATCGAAGATCATGGTCAGCAGATCGGTGCGGCCCTTGTACTTTATCCCTGCCTCGGCGGTGGCGATGCGCACCCCCTCGATTTCTGGCATTTTCGGGTATTTCTTCGGCGCAAGCGGCGAAATCGTCGTGGACATGGAGGCCTCGGGCGGGAAAAATCGCAAGGGAAGGTCGGTTTGCCCGATAGACCGCGCCGGCGCAAGGGCGTTTTCGTCGCTCTGGTCCGGGAGCTCGAACTCGCCCGGGGTTAAGCCTGCATCTCAAATCCGTTGGCGCCGGCGGGGCCGATGGCGTTATGATCTCACCCCATGGGCAGGCTTGCGATCCTTGCATGGGCATTTCTGGGACTTTTGCTGCTGAGCGCGGATGCGCAGCCGCAACGGCGCGTGGCGCTTGTCATCGGCAACGGCACTTACGCCGAAGCCGGCACGCTGGCCAACCCGGTCAACGACGCCCTCGACATCGCCGACAAGCTGCGCTCGATCGGCTTCGAGGTGATCGAGGGCAATGATCTCGGCAAGCGTGAACTCGAACGCAGCATCGGCGCGTTTTCCGATGCGCTCCAGGGCGCCGGCGCCGGGCTTTTCTAC
>NZ_RZOL01000140.1:0-14416 GCF_004022985.1 Mesorhizobium sp. M7A.F.Ca.ET.027.02.1.1
CAACCATGTCGCCCTGATTTTCGCTGGCCTGATGATCGCCGTCGGCAGCCATTCGGAAACGGCCAGCACGATTGCCGAATTCACCTCGCCCAAGGGTCTTCCGTATTCGCTGGCCGTCGATTTCACCTTGAAGAACAGCCTGGTGCTGCTTTTTGGCATCGTGGCCTGTGCCTACTGCCACATCGCCTTCCTCACTGAGGCGCGGGAGCGGTCCGTCCGGGCCATCCGCATCCTGGCGCTGCAGCGCGATCTCTAGAGCAATGGCGTCTAGTTGATCCGGCGGTAATAGACCTTGCCGTCGGGCTGCTGGATGCGCTGGTAGTTGGAGCTTGGGGCAGGGGGCGAGGCCGACGCGATTCTCTTCCTGGGTGCGGGCGCCTCGATGACGCCGGGCTCGCTCGCGCTCTCGCCGTCGAGGGCTTCGGGCGCTTGTGCCAGCGTGCTGGTGGCGATCTCGGACGGTTCTTCCGCACCCGGCATGGCCTCGCCGCCAGCAACCGGCATAGTCTGCCCCAGCCGGGCAATGCCGGCATCGATCTCGTTGAAGCTGCCTTGCAACTGGCTGTCCAGTTTCTCGAACCGGCTCTGAAAACCGTTGTTGACCGTGTCGAGCCGGGCCGCGATCCGCTGCTCGAACGCGCCGAGCTGCTCCAGCCGCGCTTCGACGAAGCGCAGGTCGCTCATGCCCCGATAGAGATAGACCGCGGCCGCCATGTTGATTGCGGTGATCAGAAGCGCGCCACCGGCGACGATGACGCCGATCGTCTTTGCCTTGCTGAATTTCTCGGTGGCAACCGGTTCGCGCTGTTCCTGGTTTCCGATATCGATCGCCGGCATGTCCGGTTCGCTGATCATCGTCATTGGACCACCACCTTTGCGCCGACCGCGACGCGTTTGAAAAGATCGATCACATCCGTGTTGGTGAGTCGAAAACAGCCCGATGTCCCGTCGAAGCCGACACCCGACGGGTCGTTGGTGCCGTGTATGCGGTAGAGCGTGTCGCGCCCGTCCCGCGACAGGTAGAGCGCCCTTGCGCCGAGCGGGTTGTAGGGGCCGGCGGGCACCATTTTCGGCAGCTCCGGCTGGCGGGCGCGCATTTCCTGCGGCGGGCGCCACTCCGGCCATTCGGTCTTCGCCCCGACCTTGACGGTGCCGGTCCAGCCGAACCCGTCGCGTCCGACGCTGATCTGGTAGCGCAGCGCCTGGCCCTGGCGGGTCACCAGGTAAAGCGCCTTCTCGTCCTTGCGGATGACGATCGTGCCCGGCTGCTCGGCGGTTGCGAAGGCAACGGCCTTGCGCAGGCTGGGCCCCATCGCCGGCAGCGGCGGCCGCTCCGAAAGCGCCGATCGCGCCTGGGCGAAGTCGTGGACGGACAGCGCCAGCGCCATGCCGAGCACGCAGGCGCCGGCGAGCTTCGGGGCGATCCGATTTCTATCGGGCAGCGTCATCGAGCCGCTCTTTGAACATCCGCTTCAGATCCTTGTTGAAGCGCGCCCGCCCATCCACTTCGGAAGGCGGGATGGCCCGGTTCAGCGCATCGGTCAGAAGCGCGTTGTCGAGCGCGACCGACTTGATGTGCGGCGCCTTGAAGATCTTTTCGAGCTCGCTGCGCGAAAAATGGTTCCCGAACCATTTGCGCTTGTGCTTGTTGGCGACCAGCGTGATGCTGACCGCATTGCCGCGCAGCTCGCGGATTTTCTTGTAGAGCCGCTTGCCTTGCCGCAGCGACGCGACATTGAGTTCGAAGACGATGAAAATCTCGTCGCTCGTCGACAGCACGGAATTGTGCCAGGGCGTTTCGAGATTGGGCAGGTCGATGACGATGTCGTCGAAGCGGTAGGCGACCAGGTCGAGCAGCCGGAAGACGAAATCGCTGCCATGCGGCTCGAACGGCAGTTGCGGCCGCTCGAACGCGTAGAGGGTGAGGCCGGACGGGCGCGACAGCTTGATGACGTCCATCAGCTCGACATCGAGCCGCTCCGGCTGGCCGATGATGCCGGCAAGGTCGAACTGGTTGAACAGATTGAGATAGGCGCCGCAATTGGCGCTCTGGAAATCCAGGTCGACGAGACAGGTGGACGCCGCGCGCTCAGCTGATTTCGAAGCCAGGAATTCGGCCGCGGACAGCGCCAGCGTCGTGGCGCCGGCGCCGCCGCTGGCGCTGATGAAGGTGATGATCCGGCTCTTCGTTCCCTGGTTGCCGGTGTCGTGGAAGGTCACCGCATTGAGCAGCTCCTTGCCGTCGAGCGGCTTGTGCAGCCAGTCCGAG
This sequence comes from Mesorhizobium sp. M7A.F.Ca.ET.027.02.1.1, assembly GCF_004022985.1. Taxonomy (NCBI): domain Bacteria; kingdom Pseudomonadati; phylum Pseudomonadota; class Alphaproteobacteria; order Hyphomicrobiales; family Phyllobacteriaceae; genus Mesorhizobium; species Mesorhizobium sp. M7A.F.Ca.ET.027.02.1.1. The sequence continues at coordinate 2,270 of NZ_RZOL01000140.1, forward strand.
GCGTTCATGCGTACCAAAACGCGCGTCTGCTCCGAGCTCAGCTCGTCGGAAACCGCGATCAGCGGCACGCTGGCCCACAGCGCGCGCGCCTCGACGATGCCGGCCCTGCCGAGCAGCTCGCCATTGCCGAGATCGAGGATGACGATGCCTGGGCGCGTCTCCGCGGGCGGCCCCTTGAGGAAGTCGCTCGTCTCGGAAACCCTGATATCATAGATCGCCAGCGCATCGAGCCGCGTCGCCACATCGCGCTTGAAATTCGGGTCCGACGAAAACAGCGCCACCTGCTTGCGCTTGGTCGGCGTAACCTTGGTGTTGATGGCATTCATGACGCGGTACTCTTCAGATCTTCGCCCGTGACCGTGCTCAGCATGGAGGGCATTGTGAGATTGTCGAACCCAAGCAGTCCGCCCAGAAAGAAGAACTCGAAGTCGATAGTCTTCAGGCTAACGGTGATTGTCGGCACCGGCCCCCCCAACCGGGTCTGATAGCCAAGGCCTGTGGCGCTGTAGGTGACCACTATGTTGTCGCGGTGCAGGCGCGGAAAGAAATGGCACATGCCGGGCCGCTGATTTGCCGCCAAAGCAGGACAGGCGTCGTCGTTGGTAACCGCTGTGTCGCCGCGAAAGATCCGGCTGAAATTGGCGGCGTTGAAGGCGCCGCCGTTGGTGCAACCTCCGGTCCCAGAGGTATATGTACAGACGAATGGGCCATAGGCGGCCGCCACCACCGGAGCGCCCGGTGTCGTCGTCGGCCCGGCTGTCGCAAGCGCGGTTGCAACCGGATCGGAGATCGACGCCAGACGGGCGCCGAGCTGAACGGCTTTTGTCGCCGCGTTCCATTGATACAGCGCATAACCGAAATCGACGAAGCCGAGCACAAGCGTAAACAGCAGAGTCGTTACGATCGCCATCTCCACCATCGCCGCGCCGTCCTCGGATTTTGCGAAGCTCCTCATCATGATCAGAACCGGATTAGCCGCTCCTCGTGAAGGCCGCCGAGGATAATCGGGCCGACGTCGATGATCGAGAGCATCCCGATCCCGGTGTATGGGTAGGTGCCGACCGCGCGGACGACGCAGACTTGTGTCGTCGTGGAGCGATACTTGGTCACGCCGGCCACCACGGCCTCTTGGCATTTGTTGTTCAAGGTCACCGTGACATCCGATTTCTTCCAGCCGATGAGACGCGCGGGTGGCGTTCCAGTCGCGTTGCCGAATACCGCGATGTTTGTTGCAACGCCCGCACAGTCGATTGCCGCCAGCCCGGCATCGGTATACAACTTGCTGTTGCAGCGTGCGGCGAAACGGGCACCATCCGTAAGCCCGGCCTCCATTAGCAGCTTTTCGTGGATAAGATTTCCGAACTCGAACACGCCTGCCGACAACATGAGCATCAGCGGCGCGATCAGCGCCATTTCGACGAGCGCTGTGCCGCGCCCATCGCGTTGAAATCTATTGAGATGATGGCCTAGCGTTGCGATCATCATCCTCACCGGTAAAGCTGGGCTTCGTCGCGGAGGAAATTATCAAGCGTATTCTGACCATCGTGACCGGTGATGTCGACCAGTTCAACCATCACGGAAGCATCATCCGACGCTGACATGACCGGTTCCGTAAGGAAGAAGCTGCCGAAGGCTTCGACCGGCAGATCGGTACTATGCCCGGACAAATCCTTGCCTGCAGCTTCGAGTGCATTGCAGTTCAGGATTGCACCATAGAGCAGACGCCGGTCCACCGACGTGACAGGTGGTTGGCAACCAGCCGACGGTGTTCCGAGCTCTCCACCTGTCGACGCGGTGCCCACTAACCCGGCTGATATCTCGTAACGGTAAACCTCATAGCGCGTCGGTTTGGTCGTATCCCATGAAGATGGATAGGCAGCGGAACCGAAGTTGGTGCTCCAATAGCCGGCGAAATCCCAATTTCCGTCGCCCATACGGCCCCCCTGATAGGGAGTTGTCGCATCGCGCGGAAGGCCCTTTGTTCCAGCCTCCGTGAACGAAAGCTGGTTCATGGCAGGGCATTGGTTTACGCTGCCTTTGACCTGTTTTGCCCCTTTTCGGACATTCGCGGAAGGACCGTATTCGGGGCTATTGAAGGTGCCTCCGGCTCCAATCCCAAAACGGACGTTGAAGGCGTCTTGCACAGGGCCAGCGTTCTGACCCGTCTTGGTCGAGACGCTCGCAGAACTGTAACAGCCAATTGGCTTCGATGTGGCGATGGTTTGCGCAAGAGCTTGGGCGCCGTTTCCCACACCTGACGGGGGCTCTAAAAAGCCGAAGTTACCTGGCCCGGCGGCGGCCCCGCTACCGACTTTCCTCAGTTCGATCAACCGACGATGCACGACCGGGTCAGAAACGGCCTGCGCCAATGTAAATCCGCCCGCCGAATTGGTCCCGTTCACCATCTCATAAGGGTTGCACATAAAGACAGGCGTGAAATCGCAGACCCCAGAGGTGAAGCCCGCGACGGCGACTGCCCCCACGTTGAAGCTGTTGCTGGCGCCGGACGACAAAAAGGAAGCCGGGAAGATTGCATCAAAGCCAGTCGGCGTGACAGTCACCTGGATGAACCGCGTTTGCCCTTCCCCCACGGCGGGATCGGCGTCCGCGAGATAAGTCGCCTGGTTGGCGACTGTTATCTGAGTGCCGTCCGCGGCAGGGATAGCTTTCAGAAAGCACCAGGAGATACTTTCGGCACTATTGCATCGCTGTGTGCCTCCCGGTTGGCCGGCCAATAGGATTCTTGGGCCTGCTGTAGAGAACTGGCTCTCATTGCGAACAAGCACGTCCATGGCGCGTTCGGCCCGCCCCCAGGCTCCGCTGCTTCCGTCCAGTTCGGCTGCCGCTGCAAGTGCAAAGCTGTCGGCGCCCTTCTGCAAATCATTGTGCAAATTGTTGACCCGGCTCATGTCGATCGCCAGCAGCGAAAAGCCGATGATCGCCGGCAGCGTGATGCTGACGAGGATGAGCGCTATTCCTCTCTGATCGTTCCAGAAGGCACGAATGGTCCCCAACATGACCCTACTCTCTGCTTTCCTGCGCCTGGACCCCTCGTATGCCCGGCGCCCTCCGCATCCTTCCATTCAGTTCACTGCGTTTTTGCACCGCCGACATTGACCGTGATCGCCGGCGGCGGCGGTGGTGGTGGTGGATATTTGTAGGCTTGGGCAACAGCTGCAGCGCGCGAGCCGTCGCCTTCGATATGTGTGTTCCGGGACGCCGGATTGAGCGGATCGACCGTCTGCAGCATCGAATTGAATTTCTGCGTGTCGCCGGCGGCCAGGGTCACCGAATCGTAGTGGTTCAGATAGTCCGCGGCGCAGCCCGACAGCGCGCCGGCGCACACAATGAGGATCAAGGCGCTATTTCTTGACATAGAGCATCTTGTCCTTCGATTTGAAGTCGAGCATGTGGCCATAGGGGCCGGTGACGCCTTCGCCCAGTTCATATTTGCGGACCATGTCCTTGGTCACTTCAAGCTGGCCGAGCACGAAGAATTCCGGATCGTTGGCGGGCCGTGTCTTGTCGAACGGTGTCGCCAGCTGCTCGCCGGGCTTCACCGGTCGCACGATATGCGGCGTGACGATCACCACCAGCTCGGTTTCTTCCTTCTGGTTGCTCGAACTGCGAAACAGCGTGCCGATGACAGGCACCTGGCCGAGCCACGGCACCTGGTCCTGGAGCTTGGTCGTCTTGCTCGAAAGAAGCCCGCCGACGGCGAAGCTCTGGCCGTCGCGCAGTTCGACGACGGTTGCCAGCTTGCGGTTGGTGAAGATCGGGTCGCCGGCGGTGGTGAAGCCGGTCAGGTCGCTGACTTCCGGCGCCAGCCTCATATGGATCTTGCCGTCGTCGAGTACGACTGGCGTGAACAGCAGATTGACGCCGAATTGCTTGTACACGATGCTTATCTCGCCGTCTTTGTCGAGGGTGCGGATAGGCACTTCGCCGCCGGCGTTGAAGCTGGCCTGCTCGCCGGAAAGCGTGGTGAGGTTGGGGTTCGCGAGCATACGCACCGCGCCTTTGGACTCGAGCGCCTCGATGATCAGATCGACCTTGATGTTGCTGTCGATGACGCGCGTGATCAGCGCTCCGAAGGGCGCCGAGTTGGACAGGAGGCCGCTGAGCAGGCCACCCGGCCCGAGCACCAGTCCGTCCTCGTCGACGGCAGCAACACCGGTACCGGTACGGGTCGTGCCACTGCCGTTCGTGCTCTTGATCGACACGCCGAGGTCGCGGCCGGTGTTGCGCTTGGCTTCCAGCACGCGCACTTCCAGATTGACCTGCTGGCTGTCGTCGACGATGACGGAGTTGATGACGGCGTCGGGGCCATATTGCTGCGCAACCGCCATGATAGCCGCCAGTGTGGCGCCGTCCTTGACATGACCGCCAAGCCTCACCCTGCCATTGACCGAGCCGACTTCGATGCGCGACTTGGGCGCCACCTGGCGGATCGCCTGCGCCATGTCGCTGACATCGACGCCGACCTCGATCTGAAGTGCGCCGAGCGAGCGCTTGTCCGTCGAAAAGAGGTTGACGGTGGTGGTGCCGGCGCCCTTGCCGATGACATAAAGCGTGCGGTCGGTCATTGGCTGCGCGTCGGCTATCTTCTCGTCGCCGACGACGATGTCACCCAGATTGGCACTGACCTGGATCGTTACCGATTGCGACATTGGCAGGAAAATACGATGGACGGCAGGGGTCGACACGTCGATGAAGCGGTCGGCCGCACCGGCCGCCAGGCTCGACAGCAACAGCGCCGCCATGCACGACAACGCGGCCGTCGCTATCTCTAACCAAGATCCCCGCATCCCCGTCCCCCACTTGCTGCCGGCGGCAGTTCGTTCCGTTTCGCCGCACTCTGTTATTGTTGTCGCGGCACGTCGTATGTTTCAAGCTTCACGCCCCGAAAAACGCCCACAGTAGCACGCGCCGGTGGTTCGGGTGTGACATATTTGACCACTTCCTTAACGACTTCCGGCGCCGCGACGGCCGGAGCCGGCTTGACCTTGCTCAACTGGTCGAGCTGACTTCCCACCCGGTCCACGGCCTGTGCCAATCCCGCGAGCTTGTCTTCGGCTCGCTTGCGCTCGGCCGCGGCCTCAGCTTCCGCTGCAGCCTTCTTGTCGAGTTCGGCCTGCCTTGCGGCGACATCTGCCGGCGTTTCGCCTGTCAGGTCGGAAAGCGTCACCCGCTCGGTCGTCTCGCCCTTGCTGGCTGCGGCCTGGCGCAGCGCCAGTGACAATTGGCCGGCGCCGGCCGCCAGCGTCAGCTTCTGCGCGTCCCTGGTGCTGGCCTCCAGCGTCACGGACTTCACCACCGTCGGGCTGTCCTTGCTTTCGTCGGCCACCTGGTCGACGGCGAGCACCTTCATGCTCTGCAGCAGCACGTCGACAAAACTCCTGTCTTGTCCATCATCACCCCGCACCGTGCGTGTCAGCAGCACATCGACACGGTCGCCGGGGAAGACGAAGCCGGCGACACCGAGCACATCGTTGACGCGAATGGACACGGCCTTCATGCCTTCGCCGAGCACCGCCGAAAGCGTGGCGCGCTGGCCGGGGCCGGTAATCTTGGTAGCAAGAATCGGCTCATTGACACCTATCGCTTGCAGTGCCTGCTTGGCGCCGTCGCCAGCTAACAGGTCTTTCGTTGTCTTGAACGCCCCGGCCGGAACCGCACCCGCAGGCCAAGCGACTTCGCGTAATTTATCCGCGCTCAGCGCATCGCCGAACTTCAGCGGCATTGCCGCAACGACGACTGTGCTGCTCTGGATGGCGCCCGATTGGGCCATGGCGCTTCGCTGGCCAGCCAGCCAGATATTGACCAGAACCACGGCCAGGACCCCGAACACGCCGGCGAGCACGATCATGATAAGTGTGTTGGCGCGCATAGCCCAAACCCCAAAAAGGCAGCAGAACGACCGAAGTGACCTGAGTGATCTCAGGCCCGGATCTGATCCGGGCCTGAGATCCGCTAGCTAATCAGGTGCCTACCCCAGTCGCGGCAACGCAGCTGCCGACGCTGCTGGCTTCCAGCGCGGTGCAGAGGCCTGCGAACCTGCCGTTCACCCATCCGCCGATGGCGAGGACAGTCATGATCGAGGCGACGGCAATGATGCCGATAAGGATGGAATATTCGACCATGGCAGCGCCGTTCTCATCGTCGCGGAACTGCCGGGTCATCGTCATGAGCTTGTTCATGTCAATTTCTCCCTTTGGAGGTTGGAACCCGACGAGACAGAGCAAAGGATGAAATCCATACCCAAGCATCCCCCGTCATCTCGATCCTAGGTCCCGAGAAAACGCAGAGTCAAACGAGATTAAGGGTTCCTTAACTTTCATGTACATGATTCGGAAAGAATATTACAGTTCCGGATGTAATCAACAGCTTGATTCCTTTCATTTTTCAAGCGCCTTAACCATTCGTTCACAATTTGGCCGCGGATGTGGCAGGATGGAGGAAGCATTAGTAATAATGCATATTCCTTTATATCTAAGGGTTTATCGGTGTCTTCCGGGCGGTTTTGGCCCCAAAATCGGAAGAGGCTGGAAAGCGATGCCGACGCTCTGACCACGAACCGGCAGCTGCACCAAATAAGGCCGTTATTACAGGCTTCTGATCTTAACTATGTAGAAAGTATTGAGGGTACGACAGCCACCTGGGCGCTTGTGCCTCCCGTGGTTAACAGTTAGTTTCCGCTAATGAGGGACTAGGGGGAGTATAAGCGACTATGTTGGGGCGGTTCATCAAGGGGCCTGGCGAACAGCAGGTAACGGCAAAGACCGATCAGCTGGCGGTGCAGCCTGTTGCTCCGGCTCTTTCGCCAGCCGCTGATATTGAATCGCATGGCGACGATTTCTTGACGCTCAAGGTCGAGCTGCATCGCCATTTGATCGATCGGTTCAATCTGACCGCGCTTGAAAATGCTTCCAAGGATGAGATTCTGAATGAGATCCGCCCCATCGTGCGGGAGTTCGTGCGCGGTCGCACCGTTCCCCTTAACGCGCGCGAACTCGACCAACTGACCAGCGACACCGCAGACGAGATGCTGGGTCTCGGGCCGATCGAACCGCTGCTCAAGGACGATTCGATCACCGACATCATGATCAACACCCACAGGCGCGTCTTCATCGAGCGGCGCGGCATGATTGAAGAGACGGCAATCCGTTTCCGCGACGAGGCGCATCTGTTGCGGGTCATCAACAAGATCGTTTCGGCCATCGGCAGGCGTGTCGATGAATCTTCGCCGATGGTCGATGCGCGGCTGGAAGACGGTTCGCGCGTCAACATTGCGGTGCGGCCGGTCTCGGTCGACGGCCCTCTGGTGTCGATCCGCAAATTCTCCAAGAATCCCTATTCGCTCGAACGTTTGATGGCTTTCAATTCCATCCGGCCGCCGATGATCGAGCTGCTGCGGATCGCCGTGCAGGCGCGCAAATCGATCCTGGTTTCGGGCGGCACCGGCAGCGGCAAGACCACCTTGCTCAATGCGTTGTCGAGCTACATCCCCTCGAAGGAGCGGCTGATCACCATCGAAGATGCGGCCGAGCTGCAATTGCAGCAGCCGCATGTCGGCCGGCTGGAGACACGCCCGCCCAATGTCGAGGGTCGGGGCGAGGTGCGCCAGCGCGAATTGCTGAAGAACGCGCTTCGCATGCGGCCGGATCGCATCATCGTCGGCGAGGTGCGCGGCGAGGAAGCCTTCGACATGCTGCAGGCGATGAACACCGGCCATGAAGGCTCAATGACGACAATCCATGCCAACACGCCGCGCGATGCGATCTCGCGGCTGGAGCAGATGGTCGGCATGGCCGGCATGCCGATGACGCATGAGTCAATCCGCGCGCAGATCGCCTCCGCCATCGACATCATCGTCCAGACACAGCGTCTTTCGGACGGCGGCCGGCGTGTCACCTCCATATCGGAACTGACCGGCATGGAGGGTAATGTCGTGCAGCTCCAGGAAATCTATCATTTCGTCCGCCGTGAGGTGACAGCCGAGGGCAAGGTCATCGGAGATTTTCGCGCCACCGGCGTTCGTCCGCGCTTCGCTCCGGAGGCCGCGACGCTGGGGCACCATTTTGCCAAGGACGCCTTCAACCCGCAGGTTGCCCTCTGATGCCGACTGGTCAAGCTCTGCTCTATTTCATCTACATGCTGGCGGCAGCCTCGGTCATTCTCGCCGGCGAAGCCTTTTATCTTTCCTTTGCCGGCCGCCGCTCCCGGTCTCTAGCAGTCAATCGCCGATTGAAGCGGCTCGCTGGCGACGTCCCGGCCGAACAAACGTTGCAGGGATTGCTGCGAGAGCGCGGGCTCACGGACTCCGGCGATTTTCTTTTCGGTATGGTCTGGCTGAACAGGCTCTATACCCAGTCCGGCATCACCGGGAATCCCCTGACCTTCGCCGCAACATTTCTGCTCGCAGGGCTGGCGATGGCGCTGCTGCTGGTATTCTTCAATTTTTCGGCCTTAGCGTCGCTTCTTATCTTTCTGGTCGTAGGGCTTGTCCTGCCGCTTCTCGTCCTCCGGCGCGCCCGCAACAAGCGAATTCGGAAATTTGCCAAACAGCTTCCGGATGCGCTCGACATGATCGTTCGTTCGCTGCGCGCCGGACATCCGGCTTCGATCGCGATCGGTCTGGTCGCGCGCGAAATGCCCGATCCGCTCGGCACCGAGTTCGGCATCGTCTCCGATGAGATCACCTTTGGTCTCAGCATCGAGCAGGCCGTGCGAAAGCTTTCGCAGCGGGTCGGCTTCGAGGGTCTTCAACTGCTATCGGTATCGCTGTCGATCCAGGCCAAGACGGGCGGCAATTTGACCGAAATTCTGGCCAATCTTTCCTCGGTTCTGCGTGAACGACAGAAACTACGAATGAAAATCAGGGCGCTTTCGGCCGAAGGTCGCGTCTCCGCGTGGATCATCTCCTTGTTTCCTGTTGTGATGTTCTTCGCACTTCAAATCCTTGCCCCGGCCTACTACGGAGCCGTCTGGAGCAACCCGCTCATCTTCCCGATATTCCTGATTTTTGGGTTGTGGGCGCTGCTTGGCGACTTCATCATGTACCGGATGGTTACGTTCGATTTTTGACCGGGAGCGACGAAAGAAATTGTTTTCGAACATTCAGGACCTGGGCTTCTTGGTATCCATTGCCGTCTTTGTGGCGGCGGTGTCCCTCTTCCTGTTCGGTGCGCTTATCTTTCTCCCGGCTCTGCAGACACGAAAGCTAGTCGCGCAGAGCCTGATGGGCGAAGGAATTACAGACCGCCGATCGATGCTCGGACAAGACCAGCTTGCCAAGCTTGCGGCGCAACGGCCGGTCGATGCCTACTTCAAGTCGATGGAGAAAGAGCGCGATGAGCCAAACGCTTTGGAAGCGAAGCTGTTTCGCGCCGGCTTTTATCAATCAAGCGCACCGCTGATTTATACGCTGTGCCGCCTTGCCGCGGTCTGCGTCGGTTTTCTGGCGATGTATGCACTCCTGTCACGGGTTCTGCCGCCGCACCTGCCAGGTTTCATCACCTTTGCTGGTTCTGCCGTGTTCGGCCTCGCCTGCATCGTGCTTCCCGCCATTCTGCTCGACCGTTTCGAGAGCAGCCAGAAACAGATCTATCGCCGGGCTTTCCCCGACTTCATGGACATGATGATCACCTGCGCCGATGCCGGCATGAGCCTGGAGGGGGCAGTCGAACGCGTCAGCCATGAAATGGCCGCCACCCACAAATGGCTGGGAATACAGCTGTCGATCATGAATCTGCAGTTGCGTGCTGGCAAGCCGTTGCGGGAAGCGCTGCGCGAACTCTCGGATCGCATCGGACTTGACGAGGCGCGGGCATTGGCTGTCCTGTTCCGTCAATCGGAAGAACTCGGCACCAGCCTCACCGATGCCTTGCGTGTTTATAGCGCCGAGATGCGTGGCCAGAGAATTCTGAGTGCGGAGGAACGCGCCAATTCTCTACCGGTAAAGATGATGATTCCTTTGGGGCTTTGTATCTTCCCTGTGGTTATGATGGTTATCATGCTACCGGTGATCATCCGCATGAGGGGCATTATCTTCTAATTGCGTGTATGATCTGATTCTAATATGAGGTCCGGGACCCTTGGGGGAATCTGTATGAAGAGGGCTATCGCGGCGGCGTTCTGCCTGTTGACGGTTTTGCTTGCCGGCTGCCAGACGGACGCCACTGACGGTGTCGTTCGCACCAACGAGCCGTCGAAGGGCGACGTGACGTCTTTTGGCGATGCTTTCGATGGGCTGAAAACGGTCAGCGACGTCGAATACTATGCCTCGGACCAGGCCGTTGCCGAAGCCAAGAATCAGTTCCGTGCCGAAAATTACGGCAATGCCGGCGCTCTGTTCTTCAAGGCGACGCAACTGGCGCCCAATGATGGTAACGCCTGGATGGGACTGGCCGCCTGCACCGACCGGATCCACCGCTTCGACTTGTCCGACAAGGCCTATGCCAAGGCCTTCAAGCTAGTCGGCGCGACGCCCGAATATTACAACAATGTCGGCTATTCCTACCTGCTGCGCGGCAAGCTGCAGGATGCGCGTTCGAACTTCCTCAAGGCTTACGAACTGGCGCCCAACGACCCGACCGTCGCCAACAATCTGAAGCTTTTGTCGTCAAGCGTGCAGAACGTCGAGCGCTAGCATGCTGCTCGTCGAAGCGCTGCTGCTGAAGGTGCTCGCCATCCCTCTGCTGGCAAGGATTGGCTGGCTCGACTTCAAGACGCAGAAGATTTCCAATCGCGACGTGCTGCTGCTGCTCTGCCTGGGCGCCGGGGGCCTGCTGCTGCTGTCGCTCCAGTCCGGCTCGTGGTGGGACATGGGGCTGAGCGCTCTCGCCGGACTTCTGCTGTTCGTCGCGCTCTTCCCCTTCTGGGCCTTGCGCAAGATCGGCGCCGGCGACGTCAAGCTGCTGGCAGTCGTGCCATTCCTGATCAGCGGCGGCGCCCTCGCGGTGTTTTCAGTGCTGCTCCTGGTTTTCGCCTTGGCAACCGCGGCGATCGTGAAAAACCCCTTCCTGCTGCCCGCGGGTGCTTTTCGGCTCATCGTCCAGCATCTGGACCGCAAGGGCGTGGTGCCATTCGGCGTGCCGATCTCGCTCGCCGCGATCTGTACGCTGGCGTTCCTGATCTACAGGAGTTTGACGGTCGCGAGCAGCTCTGGAATCCTCAACCAGCTCAACTGACCCTGTCATCTCACGCGGCTGTGTCGCGCGGGAGATTTGACGGAGCATCAAACGAAAAACCCGCCTGTGCGGCGGGTCACTGGCGCAAATCTGCACCATAGGCAAAAATGTACCATAGCTGAGTGCAGCCAGTCAAGAAAAAATTCCTATCGCGGAGCGCTGCCAGCGCTGCGGCGTTCCGTTCAATCCCGCAGCAGATCGAACATCAGCTTGAAGAAGCGGTCCGCATCGACCTCATGGGCGATGCGGGCGTTGTCCTTTTCACCGCGCTCGCCCCAGTAATCGGCGATGGTCGCGCCGAAGGCGTAGGTGCCGGACAGATCGACGCCGATATGGGCAGGGCGCGTGCGCACCAATGTCGGGTCGATGGCCAGCGCCAGCGCCAAGGGATCGTGCATGGCGCCGCCGACGCCCATCGAGTTGCGGTGCAGCTTCTCGTAGAACAGCAGCCAGTCGTTGACGAGCCGGCCGAGCGGCGTGTCGATGGTGGCGAGCTCGGCATATTGCGGCGCCTCGACCAGCACCTGCATGGTGACGTCGAGGCCGACCATCAGGATCGGCACGCCGCTGTCCAGAACGATCTTCAGCGCTTCGGGGTCGCAGAACGCATTGAACTCGGTCGGCGTGATGATCTCGCTTTTGCGGTAGAACACGCCGCCCATCCAGATCAGCTCCTTGATCTTGGGCAGCACGTCGCGATGCTTGAGGATCATCAGGCCGATGTTGCTGAGCGGGCCGGTGGCAACGACCAGGATCGGTTCGGGCGCGGCGCGCAGTCTGTCGGCCAGGAAATCGACGGCGTGCTGGTCAACCGGCTTGATCGTCGCCTGCGGCAGGTAGGGCGAGCCCTCGAGCCCGCTCGGGCCATCGGCGGTGCCGAGCACCAGCGGGCGCGCCAGCGGGCGGTGGCAGCCCTGCGCGACAGGCACGTCGCCGGCGCCGATATATTCCAGGA
>NZ_RZOL01000141.1:0-14279 GCF_004022985.1 Mesorhizobium sp. M7A.F.Ca.ET.027.02.1.1
GATCATGTACTGGATCTCGGCAAGTCCCGCCGGCAAATTGTCGGCGGTCGCTTGCCCCGCCGTCAGGATCGCCTCGCTGATCGACCAGCCGCCCTGGTGCGGCAGCATGGAATCGCGCAGAGCCTTGGAGGCCATGTACATCATCATCAATGCGTCGTTGGCGCCGGGGGCGCGCGCCGCCGAATGTGCTTGCGGAATGGGTGCAGCACCCGCAGCCAGCGCCCAGCGCTCCGGTTGGTCGCAGATGAAGCGATAGATCATCGCGTAGGCCGCGCCGCAATGTGTGTCCCAGCGCGCCGTGTTGCAGAGCGGCAGCATGTAGAACGGGTGAAAGGAGATCATGCCGGCAAGGCCGTCATAATAGCCCTTGGCGGCATGGATCGGCTTTGACCCGCGCACCTTTTCCGCCGGCTCGCCGGTGAAGCGCAGCGTGCCTGATATGCCATGGCGCTGCATCGCCGCCTTGGTCGCCAGCAGCCCGCCGAGGCTCGAAATCCCGAGGCCGGAATGCGGGTCGGTGTGGCCGCCGGCCTGGTTGCCAAGTCCCCGGCGCGGACGCTCGACCGTAGCGGCATCCTGGCAATTGCCCGGCACCGCGTCGTATTCGGCGTACATGCCGATGGTCGGGCCGGGGCCGTTGGTCCAATGCGCGCAGAAGGCGGTCGGCATGCCGGCGGAGCCTTCTTCGACGGAAAAGCCTTCGAGTTTCAGCCGCTCGACATACCAGGCGGCTGATTGATACTCCCGCCACGCGGTCTCGCCGTAATCGAAGATGGTGCGTGTCCACGCGGACAACAACGGCTGGATGCCGTCGAGACAGGCAAGGGCGGTTGCTTGCGCCGAGGTGGCCACCGGTTTCTCCATGGCATGAGAAGAAAGCAGTGAAGCGGGTCGCTAAAAAGTGATATGTTTTCCCGGTTCGTGCAAATTCGGTTCACCTGAGGTTCCTTGCGTATACCATCGACACAAGCGCTGCGTGCGCTCGACAGCTTCGCCCGGCACGGCAGCGTCTGGCGCGCCGCCGACGAGTTGCACCTGACCCGCAGCGCTGTTAGCCATCAGCTTCGCCTGCTGGAGCGCGACCTCGGCTTCGACCTGCTCGAACGCATCGGCAAGGGCGTGGCGCTGACGCCGCGCGGCCAGCGCTACGCCAGCGATGTGCGCAAGGCGCTCACCGTTCTGGGCGACGCGGTGACGCGCGATGCCGGCACCGGAGTCGGCGGCTCGTTCGCCGTCAGTTGCACGCCCGGCTTCGCCTCGCTGTTCTTGTGCACCCATATCGGCGAGTTCCGGCAGATGTATCCTGACGTGGCGCTGCGCATCCTGACGCCGCGCCGGCTCGACGATGTCAGCAATGCCGATGCCGATGCCTTCATTGCGTTTGGTGTCGGCAATTGGCCGAACCGGGCGGTCGAGCCGCTCTGCGAAATCTCGTTCACGCCGCTCTGCAGCCCGACGCTGCTCAACAAGGTCGGCGGTTTTTCCCGGCCGTCGGACGTGCTGCGCGCCAACCTGCTGCATCTCGATGACACCGAGGATTGGGCACGCTGGCTGGCGCTGTCCAAGGTGGAAAACCCCGACATTGAGGGCGGCATCTTCTTTTCGGACATGAACCTCGTCTTTTCGGCGGCGATTGCCGGCCAGGGCATCGCCATGGGCGACGAACTGACCAGCCGGCGGGCGCTGAGCGAGGGCCGGCTGGTCAGGCCGTTCGACATCGCGATCAAGTCGCCGCGCTCCTATTTCCTGGTCTCCGAACACGCCAAGGCTTCGCATCCGGTTCTGGAAGCGTTCGCAGGATGGCTGCGGTCGAAACTCCAGGAGAACCGCATTCTGCCGTATTGAGGGCAGTTGGCGACATCTCGCCATAGATGAATGAAATTTGCCGATCACGCGAAAACTATTCGGTTGCGGTGAGCCGGCACCCTGCCTACGATTTCGACAAGCGTTAGGGAAAGGGCAGTATGCAGCAACCCGGCCGTGCCGCAGAGATCAAGGCAATCGGGATCGGCAAGAGCTTCGGCTCGTTCCGTGCGCTGGACAATCTGTCGCTCGATATCGGCCGTGGCGAGTTCCTGACCCTGCTCGGGCCGTCCGGTTCGGGCAAGACCACCTTCCTGATGATCCTTGCCGGCTTCGTGCAGCCGACCGAAGGCAAGCTGTTCAGCGACGGCGTCGACATCACCGACCGGCCGGCCGAGCAACGTGCCGCCGGCATGGTGTTCCAGGGCTACGCGCTGTTCCCGCATATGAGCGTCGAAGCCAACATCGCCTTCCCACTCAAGGTGCGCAAGAAATCGGCCGCCGACATCAAGCGCCGTGTCGGCGAGATGATCGAGCGCGTCGGCCTCAAGGGCCACGAGAAAAAACTGCCGGCGCAATTGTCAGGCGGTCAGCAGCAGCGTGTGGCGCTGGCCCGCGCGCTGGTGTTCGAACCGGGCGTGCTGTTGCTCGACGAACCGTTTTCCGCGCTCGACAAGGGCCTGCGCGGACAGATGCAGGCCGAGATGAAGCGGCTGCACCAGGAGACCGGGACCACCTTCGTCTTCGTCACCCACGACCAGAGCGAGGCACTGGCGCTGTCGTCGCGCGTCGCCATCTTCAATCACGGCAAATTGCTGCAGGTTGGACCGCCCGACGAGGTCTACGACCGGCCGGACAACCGCTTCGTCGCCGAGTTCCTCGGAGAGATCAACATGCTGCCGCTAAAGGGGGTCAAGCCCGCCGGCAATGGCTCGACTGGCCTGTGCGAAGACCGCGCGGTCAGCATGGGCTGCAAGGCCGAACTCGTGCGCGGCGATGCCATCCTGGCGATCCGGCCCGAATACATGTCGATATCGAGCGAGGCGGCAGATGGTGAGAATGGGATCGCCGCTACCGCCACCAACTCCACCTATCTGGGTGCTGCAACGCGGCTCGACCTGACGACGCGGCAAGGCGCCAAGGTCACGGTCTCGGTGCCCAACGAGGTGGCTGCCGCGGCGCTGAGCAAGGGCAACTCCGTCTGGCTCACCTGGCCGGCGGAAAAGGGTTTCCTCCTTCCGCATGGAGGACAATGACAAACGGTGGAGCGAAACATCGCAGCACCGCTTTCGGGCACTATCAACAACAAAAAAGGGGAACTGACATGACACATGATACCAAGAAACAAGCCATCGAGAGCCTGTCCGCCAGGGCAGGCCGCGGCGAGATCTCGCGCCGGCAGTTCACGCAGCTGGCGGCACTCGTGCTGGCCGGCACGCCGATGCTGCTGCGCTCGACAGGTGCCTTTGCGCAGGCCAAGGAACTTGTGCTGGTCAACTGGGGTGGCGATGCCATCACCGCCTACGATGCCGCCTATGGCCAGGCCTTCACCAAGGACACCGGCATCACCGTCAAGATGGACGGTTCGGGTCCGACCGAAGGCGCCATCGCCGCGCAGTTCAAGAGCGGCGCGCCGACCTGGGATCTCGTCGACGTAGACCCGTTCTCAGCCATCACGCTCGGCGCCCAAGGGGCTCTCGAGCCGATCGATTACAACATCGTCGACAAGAAGAAGATGCGGCCCGGCTTTGGTTGGGAATACGCCGCCTCGACCTATTTCTTCTCCTATGTCATCGCCTATGATTCCGAGAAGTACGGCAAGGACGCGCCGACCGGCATGGCCGATTTCTTCGATGTGAAGAAATTCCCCGGCAAGCGCTCGCTCTACAAATGGGGCGTATCGAGCTGGGAAGCAGCACTTCTGGCCGACGGCATCGCGCCGGCGTCGCTCTACCCGCTCGACCTCAAGCGCGCCCATGACAAGATCGCCGCCTTCAAGGAAAATGTCGTTGCCTATTGGGGCGGCGGCGCCGAAAGCCAGAGCGTGCTGCTCAATGGCGAGGCCTCGATGGCGATCGTCTGGTCGACCCGTGCTTCACTGATCGAGCAGGATTCCGGCGGCAAGATCAAGTTTATCTGGGACCAGGGCCTGATCTCGCCCGGCGCGCTGGCCGTGCTCAAGAACAATCCCGGCGGCAAGGACGCTGCGATGAAGTTCATCGCCAGTGCCCAGGACCCTGAAAAGCAGCTGGTCATGTTCGACAAGCTCGGCCAAGGTCCTGCAAACCCGGCGGCAGACGCGCTGATCCCTGCCGACAAGAAGCGCATCAACCCGGTCGATCCCGAGAACATGAAGAAGCAGATCGCGCTCGACATGGACTGGTACGCCAAGAACTACGGGCCGGCGCTCGACGAATACACCAAGATCATCTCGGCCTGATCAGGGCAGGGGTAATCGGGTCGAAATGAGATCCTATCTCTCCGACAGGATGGGCGCGGCGCTGTTGATGGCGCCGCTGCTCCTGTTTCTTGTCCTGGCCTATGCCTGGCCATTCCTCGGCGTCGTCAAATGGAGCTTTACACTGCCGACGCCCGGCCTCGGCCAGTATGAGGCGCTGCTCACCGACGATCTCGTGCAGTCGGTGTTCATCCGCACGCTGCGCATCGCGGCGGTCGTCACCGTCGTTTCGGTGGCCGCTGCCTACGCCATCACCGTCGTCTGGGTGCGTGGAACCCCGGCACAGCGCCTGATCGCCGAGTTCTGCATTCTCGTTCCCTTCTGGATTTCCGTGCTGACCCGTGCTTTCGGCTGGGTGGCGCTGCTCTCCAATCGCGGCCTGATCAACAGCTGGCTGCAGGCGATCGGCTTCATTTCCGAACCGCTGGCGCTGGTGCGCAACGAATTCGGCGTCATCGTCGGCATGACGCATTTCCTCATTCCTTTCGCCGTCTTCCCGCTGGCATCGGCCATGCGCAGTCTCGACGACCGCGTGCTCCTGGCCGCGCGCGGGCTCGGCTCCAGCCGCATGCGCACCTTCTGGACGGTGTTCGTGCCGATGACGCGCTCCGGCATCCTCGGCGCGGCGATGATCGTGTTCGTCTTTTCGCTCGGCTTCTTCGTCACGCCGGCGATCCTCGGTGGCGGCCGCAGCGTCATGATCGCCGAGCTGATCTATCTCAGGATCTTCCAGAGCCCGGACTGGGGCCTGGGTGCGGCGATCAGCGTCGTGCTGGTGCTGTTCGTCGGCGCGCTGATGACGCTTTTGTTCCGATATGTCAGACCGAAGCAGTTGATCTGATGCCGACCTACCGCCCCGGTCCCGTTTCGCTGATCATCGCCGCCTTCGTGGCGCTGTTCCTGCTGATGCCGCTGCTCGCGGTCATACCGGTGTCGCTGACGCCGAGCCGCATGCTGGCGATGCCGTCGGGCGAACTGTCGCTGCGCCACTACCGGGCGCTGGTCGAGGACCCGCGCTGGCTCCAATCGATCCTGCTCTCGATCCGCATCGGTGTCGTCAGCAGCGCCTTTTCAACCGTGCTCGCGCTGTGCTTCAGCCTCGGCGTCTGGATGTTCCAGCCCCGCTTCACCGCGGCCCTGGTCGGCTTCGTGCTACTGCCGATGGTGGTGCCGCCGGTGGTCTCGGCGATCACGCTCTACTTCCTGCTGACCTCGATCTCGGGCATCAGCACGTTCTTCGGCTATGACACATGGCTCGGCGTCGCCATGGCGCATTCGGTGATGACGGTGCCCTTCGCCACCGTGCTGATGCTGGTCTCGCTCAGCCAGCTCGACCGGCGCATCGACCTTGCCGCGCGGGGCTTAGGGGCCACTGTGTGGGAGCGCGCCACCCGCATCATCATGCCCAACATCAAGTTCGGCATCATCACAGCGGCACTGCTCTCCTTCGTGCTGTCGTGGGAAGAAATCGGCGTCACCCTGTTCATCACCTCGGTCAACGCCATCACCCTGCCGAGGCTGATGTGGATGGGCCTGCGCGACAACATCGACCCGGCGATCGCCGCGCTCTCGGTGATCCTGATCATCATCACCGTGCTGGTGCTGGCGGTGCGCAGTTTCGTGGCCAGGCAGCGCGGAGCCTAGACAAACCGCACAGAGACGCGGCCAAACCGGCCGAGATCGCCGGTGACTTCGTCGCCTGCCTCGACGCTTATCGGCGTCACGCAGGTGCCTGTAATCACCACCTGTCCCGGTTGGAGCGCTATGCCCAGGCCCGACAGCTCGTTGACGAGCCAGGTGAGCGCGATGCGAGGGTCGCCCAACACGGCCGCTCCCGATCCGCTATGTTGCGACCTTTCGGAAACGGACGCGACCACGGGGTGTTTTGCAAGATCCACGCCGCGCCAGTCGTCTTCCGCCGCCTCGCCGATGACAAACAGATTGGCGCAGGCATTGTCCGCAATGAGCTGCGGCGCCCCGACGGCGCAGAAATCGTCATAGCGTGAGTCCGGAATTTCGATCGCCGGGTGCAAGGTCGCCACGGCTTTCATCACTTCAGCGATTTCATAGGGTGCCGGACGAGGCGGCAGTTCGCGTCCGAATCGGAAAGCGAACTCGATCTCGGCCACGCGCATCTTGCTCGTCGCCAGGGAAACGGTCCCGCCGACCTCCACCGCTTTTTCGGCCAGGAGACGTCCGGCCATCGGGCCGTCGACATTGATGTGCCTTTGTCCGGCCAGACTGGTCGCGGCAATCTTCCAGCCGAAAAGCGAGGCCGCCAAGCGATCCAGGACATGCGACTGGATGGCGTAACCTTCGAGCCGTGTTTGTGGGCGCAACGCCTCAGGTATGGCGCCGAGACGGGTGCCCTGGTCCCAGTGGCCTACCAACAACCGCGAGGCAGCCCTGGTCTTTTCTGCATCGAGCATCATCAGCTTCCGAAATTGCTTCGTGGATCGTCATGCGACCCTGTAGCGAGAATATGTAACCAGGAATCGAGAGTCCATGTTCGCGGCGCGGTGCCCGCGGACGATGGTGTTGGCAAAGTCGCCCTTTCGAGATCATCGGCATCCATCATTCCGATGACGAATCGCCATCGCCTCCGCGCGTCGAATGGCTATATCTGTCAGAACACGCAGAACGCGGACAGCTTCCGAAAAGCAATAATCGGCAGCGCAGGAACTGGAGGAAAGACGATGACCGCGCCAGACGATTTACAGCAGGCACTGTTTCTCAGGCTGAAAAGCGATGCATCGCTGTCGGCCTTGCTGGGCGGCGCCGGACTGCTCGAACGGCCAACCGACAATGCCGCTTTTCCGTACGTGACCTGCGGCCAGACCTCCGCTTTTGACTGGGATACGAGCACCGAGAACACCGACGATCAGTTGATTACGCTGCATGTCTGGTCGAAAGCCCATGGCGACGCCGAAACGCTTGCCATCATGGCCGCCATCCAGGCGCGCCTTGCCGACGCAGCATTGGTGATTGGCCCTCGCGGCCAGACACGACTGTCGCTGGAATTCGCCGAAGCCCGCCCTGACGAGGATCTGCTCGTCCATCACGGGCTGCTGCGTTTTCGCGCGATAACGCAGGAAAATGCCTGATGCGCTTTCAATATGGTCAAAACCGAGTCTAGACTGGACTTTCGCGGGATTTCACCTGTTCGAGGCGGTGAAATTCCAGGTTGATTGTCTCGCGTTGCAGGGGTGTGGCGAGGATGTTTTCAGCGGCGTTCACCGTTCATTTCACGTTCAGCACCGATGCGTTACAACGCCGGTCATGAAAACGCTTCGCTCCCACTTCCGAATTGCGACACTGGCGCTTTGTGCTGCCGGGCTGTTCGCGTCGCGGGCGATGGCGATACCGGTCATCGCGCCGCCCAACCTGGCCAGTCCGATCGTACTGGCGGCGTCCGATTGCTACGCCATCGGCCAGCAGGTGGCCGAGCAGAATGGCGGAACGCTGGCCAAGGCCTCGCAATCGACGCGCGGCGGTCAGCCTGTCTGTGTTATCGTGGTGCTCGTTCCAGGCAAGGACGGACAACGTCCGCGCCGTTCCGAGATCGTCGTTCCGCTGAACTGACCCATTTTTCCAACTTATAGACCTTCAGTTTCCCAGACCGCCGGAATCGGCCTATATCTGCCCCAGTCTTCAATCTGACAAAGCCCTTCAATCTGACAAAGCTCTTCAACAGGTATCGAACTCCGCATGCGCGTACTCGTCGTCGAAGATGACAAGGATCTCAATCGGCAGATATCGGATGCGCTGGTCGATGCCGGCTATGTCGTCGACCGCGCCTTCGACGGCGAGGAAGGGCATTTCCTTGGCGACACGGAGCCCTATGACGCGGTCGTGCTCGATATCGGCCTGCCGCAGATGGACGGCATAAGTGTGGTCGAGCGCTGGCGGCGCGGCGGCCGCAAGATGCCGGTGCTGATCCTGACGGCGCGCGACCGCTGGAGCGACAAGGTCTCCGGCATCGATGCCGGCGCCGATGACTACGTCACCAAGCCGTTCCACATCGAGGAGGTGCTGGCGAGGTTACGAGCCCTGATCCGGCGAGCAGCCGGCCATGCCTCGTCCGAACTGATCTGCGGGCCGCTGCGTCTCGACACCAAGGCCTCCAAGGCCGATGTCGACGGCGTGCCGCTGAAACTGACGTCGCACGAATTCCGCCTGCTCGCCTATCTGATGCACCATATGGGCGAAGTGGTCTCGCGGACCGAACTGGTCGAGCATCTCTACGATCAGGATTTCGACCGCGATTCCAACACCATCGAGGTGTTTGTCGGGCGGCTGCGCAAGAAGATGGGCATCGACATGATCGAAACCGTGCGCGGCATGGGCTACCGCATGCGTGAGCCGGAGGCGTAACTCGGAACCGCTCAAACCAACCGCAAGGACGCCGCTTTCGCTGCGTTCGTGGCCGCGTTCGCTGACGTTCCGCGTTATCGCCTTTTCCACGGTCTGGGCGATCGTGACGCTCGTTGTCATCTTCACCTTGATCACCACCCTATACCGCCAGGCCAGCGAGCGCGGCTTCGACAGCCTGCTTTCGGCGCATCTGTTCAACCTGATCGGTTCGATCGGCATCTCCGACAGCGGGGCGCTGACTGGCGCGCCAGACCTCGGCGACCTTCGGTTCTCGGAGCCGAATTCGGGCTGGTACTGGTCGGTCGAGCCCGCTTCGGAGGGCGTGCATGGCGATCTCCACTCGTCGTCGATGACCACGACGATCCCATCACCGAGCGTTGCCGAGGTGCCGTTCAATGCCAGTTTTCAGCGCAGCTACGCAGCCGAAGGCATCGACGGCGAACAACTCGAAGTTTTCGAGAGCGAATTCGTTCTCGACGCCAAGAACCGGGCCGCGCGTTTCCGCGTCATGGGCAACCAGAGCGAACTTGAACAGGAAATCGCTACCTTCCAGCGCCGCCTGCTGACCTATCTCAGCCTGTTCGGCGTCGGCATGATCGCCATCAACGCGATCGCCATCCTGCTCGGCCTGCAGCCGCTGCGCCGGGTCAGGAACGCGCTCGCCATGGTGCGCGAAGGCACCGCCCAGAGGCTCGACGGCCGCTTCCCGGCCGAGATCGAACCGCTTGCCAATGAAACCAATGCGTTGATCGAAAACAACAGGCGCATCGTCGAGCGGTCGCGAACACAGGTCGGCAATCTCGCCCATTCGCTGAAGACGCCGCTGGCGGTACTGCTCAACGAGGGCCGCGCGCTCGGCGGCGCCAAGGGGCAGCTGATCGCCGAACAGGCCGCTTCCATGCAGAAGCAGGTCGAACACTATCTCCAGCGCGCCCGCGTCGCGGCACAGCGCGACAGCGTCGTCTACCGCACGCCGGTGACGCCGCTGGTGCAGCGCATGGTGCGGGTTCTGCAGAAGCTCAATCCGCAGACAAATCTGTCGCTGTCGCTGCCGGCGGCCGAAATCGTCTTCGCCGGCGAGCGCGAGGATCTTGAGGAATTGCTGGGCAATCTCCTTGAAAACGCGATGAAATGGGCAAAGAGCGCGGTGCAGGTTTCGGTCGTGCCCTTGACCGGCAAGGACGACCCGGCCGGCCTGTTCGAGATCAGCATAGAGGATGACGGTCCGGGCATTCCCGAGGACAAGGCGCGCGAGGCGCTGAAGCGAGGACGGCGTCTGGACGAGACAAAGCCCGGAACAGGTCTGGGGCTGGCCATTGTCGCAGACCTCGTCAACGAGTATGGAGGCGTTCTGGCGCTCGAACGGTCCGGTATGGGCGGATTGAAGGCGGTGGTGCGATTGCGGAGCCTTCAGTGATGTTCACCAGGGCCAATCGACATAGAGGGACGGGAGATGTTATTGGCGGCATGTCGATTGGTCTCGCAGCTGCCAACGGCCAAATTTCCGACAAATATCAATACTATGGCCACGCCAACTTCTCCGATGACGCGGCCCCCGGCGCATCCATGGCAGGCTCCCACTCAAGAAAATCGGTTGTTGGCATGAAGATTCGCGTCGCTCTCGTTTCCGCATTGCTGGCCGTTTCCGGCTGCACCACCTTGAGCGGCAAGGGTCCAGCCATAGCAGTGACACCGGCCTCGACACCTCCTTCAAGCGGCAAGGTGACCACGACGATCATTTCGGCGATGGGCGGCGGCCTCATCAGCGGGACGATCGGCAACGGCCTCAGCGAGACCGAGAAGCGCAGCGCGCTCGAGGCTGAATACAAGGCGCTGGAATATACGACCAGCGGCCAGAAGGTGACGTGGAAAGGCGCTCAGGCTTCGCGCTACGGCGAGGTGGTTCCGGCCCAGCCGTACCGCGTCGGTTCGCAGGACTGCCGCCAGTACACGCAGACGGTGTTTTCCGCCGGCGCCGGGGTCACGGCGCGTGGAACCGCTTGCCGCAACGCCGATGGCAGCTGGACGCCGCTGACCTGACGACCGTCTGCCGACGATTGGCGGCTGGCGTCGTCAAAGCGTCGCAGCATGCATCTGTTGGCACGGCAGAGCTCTGCCGGTATTGGAAGAACCATGCTGTTCTGGGTCATAGCCGCCATTCTCACGCTGGGTGCAAGCCTGGCGGTGCTGCTGCCGCTGGCCGCCAGCGCCAAGGGCGGGTCGTCGAGCGGCGAACATGATCTCGAAGTCTATCGGGACCAATTGTCCGAGCTTGACCGCGACGCCGCGCGTGGCTTGATCCAGCCGGCCGAAGCCGCCGAGGCCCGCGCCGAGATCGCTCGCCGCATCCTTCGCCTTGACAATGCGGGTACCGCCGGCGGCGCAAACCCTGGCCGAGCGTCGATCACGGCAAGGCTGGTGGCAACCGTAGCCGTGCTGGCGGTGCCGCTGGTCAGTTGGGGGCTCTATGTCCAGCTTGGCTCTCCTGACCTGCCGTCGCAACCGCTCAGCGAGCGGTTGGCCAAGAATCCCGCCGACAGTTCGGTCGACGAGCTGGTGGCGCGGGCCGAAGCCCATCTGGCCGCCAATCCCACTGACGGCAGGGGCTGGGACGTGCTGGCACCGGTCTATCTGCGCATGCAGCGCTTTTCCGACGCGGCGGGAGCCTATCGCAACGCCATTCGGCTCGATGGCGACAGCGCCGTTCGCCAGGCCGGTCTCGGCGAGGCGATCGCCAGCGCGGCAGGCGGCATTGTCTCGGCCGATGCCCAGGATGCTTTCGAGGCAGCCCTGAAGCTCGATCCGGCCAACGCGAAGGCGAGTTTCTACCTGGCCATGGCGTTGGCGCAGGAGGGGCGCGCCAAGGAAGCGACCACGGCATGGCAGGCGATGCTGGGCAGATTGCCGCCGGACTCGCCATGGCGCGGTGCCGTCGAGCAGGCGCTCGCCAAATCCGGAGGCTCCGACGTCGCTTCCGGCGCCACCAACGGTCCCGATGCCGGCGATTTCGACGCCGCATCCTCGATGTCGCCGCAGGATCGGGAGACCATGATCAACACGATGGTCGCCGGCCTCGACGACAAACTGCGGCAAAATCCGCGTGATCCGGAAGGATGGATGCGGCTCGTTCGTTCCTATGTCGTGCTCGGCAAAGCCGATCAGGCGCGTGAGGCGCTCGGTCGCGCCATCGCCGTCTTTGGAGCCGACAGTGAGCAGGCGAAGAAATTCACCGCCTTTGCCGCTTCGCTTGGCCTTGCGGCGACGGAGTAGAACAAGACATGACGCGCAAGCAGAAACGATTGTCGGTGATCGCGGGCGGGCTGGTCTTCCTGGGTGCCGCGACCGGGCTGACTTTTTACGCGCTTGGCCAGAAGGCCTCCTTTTTCTACATGCCGGCCGATCTCACCACCGCCAGTGTCCAGCCTGGCCAGCGCATCCGGTTGGGTGGATTGGTCGAAAAAGGCACGATCCAGCGCGGGCAGGGGGCCACGGTCGGCTTTTCGGTGACCGACACGCACAAATCGGTCAAGGTCACCTACACCGGCATCCTGCCCGACCTTTTCCGCGAAGAGCAGGGCGTCATCACCGAGGGTACTTTCGGCCCGGACGGGGTTTTTGTTGCCGATAGCGTGCTGGCCAAGCATGATGAGCGCTACATGCCCAAGGAGGTTGCGGACGGCCTCAAGGCCAAGGGCGTCTGGCAGGAGAACAAGAGTGAATAGCTCCGGCAGGAGAGCGACAATGGATCACGGGCATGGTTGAAACCGGACATTTCGCCCTCGTCCTGGCGTTTGCGCTTTCGCTGGTGCAGACGGTGGTGCCGCTGTTTGGCGCGCGCCTGAACAACCAGCGCCTCATGGCCGTCGGCGGTCCGGTCGCGGTGACCGGCTTTGCCCTGACGGCGCTGTCTTTCGCAGCGTTGGCGAGTGCCTATGCAAGCTCCGATTTCTCGGTGGCAAGCGTGTGGGAAAACTCACATTCCTTGCAGCCGTTGATCTACAAGATCACCGGAACCTGGGGCAATCATGAAGGCTCGATGCTGCTTTGGGTGTTGATCCTGACCTTCTTCGGCGCGCTCGTCGCCGCTTTCGGCTCCAACCTGCCGGCGACGCTGCGCGCCAATGTGCTTGCGGTGCAAGGCGCCATCGGCGCCGCCTTCTTCCTGTTCATCCTGGCGACGTCCAATCCGTTCATCCGGCTCAATCCGGCGCCGATCGAAGGCCGCGATCTCAACCCGATCCTGCAGGATCTCGGCCTCGCCATACACCCGCCGTTCCTCTATCTCGGCTATGTCGGCTTCTCGATCTGTTTTTCCTTCTCGGTCGCCGCTCTCATCGAAGGCCGCATCGACGCGTCCTGGGCGCGCTGGGTGCGGCCGTGGACGCTGGTCGCCTGGATGTTCCTGACCGGCGGCATCGCCATGGGATCGTACTGGGCCTACTATGAACTTGGCTGGGGCGGTTTCTGGTTCTGGGATCCGGTCGAGAACGCCTCCTTCATGCCGTGGCTGGCGGGCACAGCGCTGCTGCATTCGGCCATCGTCATGGAGAAGCGCTCGGCGCTGAAGATCTGGACGCTGCTGCTCGCCATCCTGACCTTTTCGCTGTCGCTGCTCGGCACCTTCCTCGTGCGTTCAGGCGTGCTGACCTCGGTGCACGCCTTTGCCACCGATCCGACGCGCGGCGTGTTTATCCTGTGCATACTGACGCTGTTTATCGGCGGCTCGCTGGCGCTGTTTGCGCTGCGCGCTTCCCGGCTGACGACCGGCGGCCTGTTCCAGCCGATTTCCCGAGAAGGGGCGCTGGTCCTCAACAATCTGTTCCTGACGACGGCGACGGCGACCGTCCTCGTCGGCACACTCTATCCGCTCGCCGTCGAAGCCTTTTCAGCCGACAAGATCTCGGTCGGCGCGCCGTTCTTCAATCTCACCTTCGGACCGCTGATGGTACCGTTGCTGCTCGTGGTTCCGTTCGGGCCGTTGCTGGCTTGGAAGCGCGGCGATGTCTTCGCCGTCGCGCAGCGGCTTATGGTGGCCTTTGCAGCGGCGCTGCTGGCGACGCTGGTCACCGCTTTGTTCATCGACGGCGCCTCGGTGTTCGCAGCCCTGGGCGTTGGCCTTGCCGTCTGGCTGATCCTTGGCGCGCTCACCGATCTCGCCGTCAAATCGGGGGTCGGCAATGTCGCCGCCGGGATCATGGTCAGGCGCTTGCTCGGCCTGCCGCGCTCGGTCTTCGGCACTGCCTTCGCTCACCTTGGCCTCGGCCTGACCACGCTCGGCATCGTCGGCACACTTTGCTTCGGCACCGAGAAGATCCTGTCGATGCATGCCGGTGAGACCGTCGAACTGTCCGGCCATACGCTGCGTTTCGTCGGGCTTTATCCGGCCCAGGGACCGAATTACAGCGAGGATCTCGGCCGCTTCGAACTGATCGGCGTCAGCGGCAGCCCTGTTGGCGAAATCAGCTCCGCCAAACGGTTTTATCCGGTGCGGCAGATGACGACGACGGAATCGGGCATCAGGACGATTGGTTTCTCGCAGCTCTACATCTCGCTCGGCGACGAGGGCAATGACGGTTCCGTCGTCGTGCGTTTGTGGTGGAAGCCGCTGGTGACGTTGATCTGGGGCGGCGGCCTGATGATGATC
>NZ_RZOL01000142.1:0-14276 GCF_004022985.1 Mesorhizobium sp. M7A.F.Ca.ET.027.02.1.1
TTGCTGCGCGGCGATATCGACGCCATTGTCGAGACCGATTCGACGGCGGCCAAGCTGGTCGACACCGGCGAGGCGCGCGTCCTGTTCGACACCAGCACTCATCCGGAATGGAACGTGCCCAACGTCATCTCGGTCAACGGCGCCTTCGCGGCGAAATATCCCGATCTGGTCAAGCGGCTGCTGAAGGTCGATATCGAGATTTCGCGTTGGGCCGATGCCCATCCGGACCAGACGATCAAGACCTTTGTCGAGGCCACCAAGTCGTCGGAAAAATCCGTCCGCAAGACCTACGCCGACGGGGTGTTCCATCAGGATCCGAAACTCACGGACGACGCGATCGCCGCCTTGCAAGGCGAGGAGAAATTCATGGCCAGCGCCGGGCTCCTGAAGGGCTCGATCGACTATGGCAAATGGGTCGACAAGAGCTTTGTCGATGGCGCCGCGGCTGAAGTCGCTGCCGTCCAATAGACTAGAAGCATCGAGCGGGGCGGGCGCTTTGCCGCGCCGCCCCGTTCGTCTGGTTCGTCAAATCTCCGGGATGTTCTCCTTGAAGATCACCTGCAGCCTTGGCTGGTGCAGTTCATAGGGCAATCCCCGGACCGCATGGATCAGGGTGTTGAGCGCTTCGCGGGCCTCGACGCGCGGGTTCTGGTCGATGACCGCGTCGAGCGTGCCGTCGAGCAGAAGGTCCTTGGTGCCGTCCGTCACTTCGTGACCGAGGAAGACCATGGATTGGGCGCGGCCGCGCTCCTTGAGCGCGCGGGCGATACCGGTGTTGCCGGCGCCGACATTGTAGATCGCGGCAAGGTCGGGGTGCCGCTCCAGCAGGGCTGATGCCTCCGAATAGGCCTTCTCGCGATCGTCGAGCATTTCGCGCATCTCGACGATCTGCAGATTGGGTGATTCCTCGGTCAGCACGTGGCGGAACCCCATCTCGCGTTCTTCGTGGCCGCGATAGGACAGCGAGCCGGCGAACAGCGCCACCTTGCCCGGACGCCCCGATCCCATGAAGCGGTTGAGCAGATAGCCGGCCAGCCGCCCGGCGGCGCGGTTGTCGATGCCGATATACGCGACCCTGGGCACATGCAGGATGTCGGAAGCGATGGTCACCACCTTGATGTCGTTGGCCGACAGGGAGCGGATCGCTTCGCGCACCGTCGGATGGTCGAGTGCGATGACGCCGACGCCTTGCGTCTGTCCGCGCAGATCCTGCAGCAGGCGAGCGAGCCGGTCAGGATTGAAGCCCTCTATGGTGGCGATACGAACATCGAGGTCGGGCCGCGCCAGAGCCTGTGCCTCGATGTGGCGGTGCAGCATCTTGATGAAGGAATTGGTGCCGGCCGGCAGGGCGAAGTCGAGCCGGATGACCTCGCCGGGCGAGGGCCGTGGCGGCGTGCCGTTCGGGCCTTCGGCGATGTAGCCGAGGCGCTGCGCCATTTCGAGCACGATTTCCCGCGTGCGCGCCCGTACGCCGGGCCGGTTGTTGAGCACGCGGTCGACGGTGGCGGCCGAGACGCCGGCCTCCCGGGCTATGTCAGTCAGGGTGGAACGCACCGTCTTTCATCTCCTGCATGCGTCGGATCGGCTGGTGACGGCTTCCGCGTCATCGGCGATTCTGATGGGAAATGATGTATCCGCCCTTGGCCGATGTGCAAGCCGCCGGGCTAAATCAAATGGTCCGGCAGGGGTGCGCAGGGCCGGGAAGGGTCGGGTGCCCTCAAATTGAGGCATCCGGCTTGACGGATGGATCCCGTTTTTGTGCATTTCCTTGCCCTATTGCGATGTTATGATGTGTTTTGATTATTTATGATGTTGACAGCCTTGCCATGCTGTCGTCAATATCCCTCATAAGGGTCGTGGAGGAAACGTGGCCCTGAGGGAGGAGTTTCAATGTCTGACTTGATCCGCATCTCGCGGCGCCGGCTGCTGGCATCTGGAGGAAAGGCGGCCGTCATGATGGCCGCTGCTGGTATCGCACCCCAATTCATTCGTCCCGGCCGTGCCTATGCGGCCGACGCGCTGGCGCCAGGCATGATCGGCGGCCCGACGGGCTTCGAAGGGGCCGAGCGCTACCAGTATGGCGCCGATACGCCGGAAGGCCGCGCCATCGAGGCGGCGAAGGCGCTGAAGGGCGCCGGCAAGGCGCCGACCAAGATCGTGCTCGGCCTGTCCGACGGCTCGATCGGCCAGCTCACGCAGCCGTTCCCGGCCGGTGCGCCGTCGATCAAGGAGCTGTGGGAAAAGGAAACCGGCATCGCGATCGAAATCGTCGGTCTGCCGAACGGCCAGGAATTCACCAAGACGATGCAGGACATCTCCACCAAGGGTGGGGCCTACGACATCTACTCGACCGAATGGAACCGCCTCGGCGACCTCGCCGAAACCGGCGGCATCGCCAAGCTCGACGACTTTGTCGCGCAGCATAAGCCTGAATGGGACGATCCCGTCAGCGGCTATGTCAACGGCGCCAAGGGCGTGTCGCTGCTCAACAAATACCGCGGCTCGAACTATGGCGTGTCGCTGGACGGCGACTTCCAGACCTGGGTCTACCGCACCGACCTGTTCGGCGACGAAGCCGAGAAGAAGGCCTTCAAGGATAAATACGGCTACGATCTGGCGCCGCCGAAGACCTGGAAGCAGCATGGCGACATCGCCGCCTTCTTCCAGCGACCGGACAAGGGCCTGTTCGGCTCGACCGACCTGCGCAACCAGGGCTGGGGCTACACGAACTGGTACCAGCGCTATGTCTCGATGGCTTCGCCCAACCAGTTCCTGTTTGGCGATGACGGCAAGCCGATGATCAATTCCGAGCAAGGCATCGCCGCCACCAACGAATATGTTGCTTCGCTCGCGCATCATTCGCCGGATGCGATCTCCTGGGGCTGGCCGGAGCAATATGGCAACTTCGCCAAGGGTGGTGCGGCGATGACCTGCGCCTTCTCCAACCTGCCGAAATTCCTCGACAATGCCGGCAACAAGGATTCAGCCGTCACCGGCAAGATCGGCTCGATGCTGCCGCCCGGCCGCGAGATCGGCGGCAAGCTGATCAGCCGTTCCGTGCTGTGGTTCTCGCTGACCGGCATGGTCTCGTCGCAGTCGAAGAACCAGGAGGTCGCCTACCTCCTGCTGCAATGGCTGGGCTCGGCCCGCATCTATGCCTGGATGAGTGCCAACCCCGGCGGTTATCTGGACCCGTTCCGGCTTTCGGACTTCTCCGATCCGCTGGTGCGCCAGACCTATCATGCCTACCACATGGACGTCGTGCGCGAGACGGTCGCCCGCACCGTGCCGACCATCAACTATCCCGGCGCGACAGCCTTCCACAATGCGCTCGACGAGAACCTGATGGCGGCGCTGACCAAGGCCAAGACATCGGAGCAGGCGATGGCCGACACCGAGGCAGAGTGGAAAAAGATCGCCCGGCGCACCGGCGAGGACAAACTGCTCGAAGCCATCAAGACCAACAAGGAGGCCTGGCCGACAGTTCTCGATCCAATCGTCTGATCCTTCTCCCTGGATCATATCGAAGGAGGGGAGGAGCCTACTTCTCCCCTCCGCCCACAACGCCACCAGCAAAGCCGCCAGATGAAGCGTTCCGTTCCTTTCCTGATATTCCGCTATGCCGCGATCTTCGCGGCCATGGCGGTGACGCTGGTGCCGATCCTGTGGATGGTGTCGATGGCGTTCAAGCCGATCGCCGAATGGTCGGCGACCGGCGCCGAACTGACCTGGTGGCCGAAGAACCCGACGCTCAGCAATTTCCGTTTCGTCTTCGGCGAGTCGACCAACAATTTGATCGTCGCGCTTGACCGTAACGCGCTGAAGCCGATCCTCGCATCGCTGCTGTCGGCGGTTTTCGGCACGGTGATCGCCATGTCGGCGGGCACAGCCGCGGCTTATGGGCTGTCGCGTTTCGGCTCCGGCCAGAACCTGCCGCTGGCGCTGATCCAACTCAGGATCTTTCCGCCGATGGCGGTCATGATCCCGGTGATGATCATGTGGGCTTTCCTCAACTTCACCGACAGCTGGTGGGGCCTGGCGCTGATCTACGGCATCGTCACCTTGCCGTTCGCCTTCTGGCTGATGAAGACCTTCTTCGACGACATGCCGCGCGAGATCGAGGAGGCAGCGCTTGTCGAAGGCTGTTCGCGGCTGCGCGTCTTCACCCGCATCACGCTGCCGATGATGCGCGCGCCGCTCGCAAGTGCCGCGCTCTTCGTCTTCATCCTCAACTGGTCGGACTATCTGATCGCGCTGCTTCTGACGACGCGCGAATGGGTGACGATCCCGGTCTACATGGCCTCGCTATCCTCCTCGATGACCGGGCAGCTCTATGGCGCCAAGGCGGCGCTTGGCCTGATCGCGGCCGTGCCGCCGGTTATCATGGGCATCGCCATCCAACGCCATCTGGTGCGCGGGTTGACGTTCGGGGCGCTCAAGCAATGAGCGCGGTGACTGCCATGACGTCCAAGGATGAGATGAAAGCCGTCGGAGCAAAGCCGGTTTCGCGCGATGAGGGCGCAAGGCTGGGTTTCCGGCTGACGCTGCCTGCGCAGATCCTGGTGCTGTTCATCTCGGCCTTCCCGCTGTTGATGCAGCTCTACATCAGCGTCACCGACTGGTCGCCCCTGTCGGGCACCGGCTGGTGGAACGCCTGGTCGATGTGGAACAGCTTTGCCAACTACACCGATCTCGCCGCCGACGCGCGCTTCTGGAGCGCGCTGAAGCGTACGGTCATTGTCATGATCGTCTGCGTGCCGGCGGAATTCCTGCTTGGGCTAGCGCTGGCGACGCTGTTTGCCGACGATTTCCCGGGCAAGCGCGCCTTCTATTCGATCCTGCTGATGCCGATGATGGTGGTGCCGGCGGTGGCCGGCTACATGTTCTTCATGCTGTTCCAGTCGGGAGGGCCGGTGAACGACATATTGTCGGCGCTCACCGGATCTCCCGTCACCATCGCCTGGCTGTCGGATCCGACTCTGGCGCTGATTGCGGTGATGGTCGCCGACATCTGGCAATGGACGCCGCTGATGTTCCTTATCCTGCTTGCCGGCCTGGTCGGCGTGCCGGAGGACCAGATCAAGGCGGCGACGCTGCTCGGCGCCAATCCGTGGCAGCGCTTCGTCACCATCGTGCTGCCGAAGATGAAGACGATCATCATCATCGCGCTGGCGATCCGGGTAATCGAGAACTTCAAGATCTTCGACACGCTCTACATCATGACCGGAGGTGGCCCCGGCGTCGCCACCGAAACCATCTCGGTCTACATCTACAAGCTCACCACGCAGGATTTGATCTGGGGCTATGTGGCGGCGATCGCGCTGGCCATTTTGGTCGTGCTGTCGATCGTCGCGGTGTTTGCCATGAAGCGCATGGCGCGGGCACGCGAGGTAGCGGCATGAGCGCGATCCACTTGCAAAACCTGGTCAAGAAATTCGGCGACTTCACCGCGCTGAAGACCATGGATTTGGCAATTGCCGATGGCGAGTTCATGGCGCTGCTCGGCCCGTCGGGCTGCGGCAAGTCGACGACGATGAACATGATCGCCGGCATGGAAGAGCCGACCGGCGGCAAGATCCTGTTTGGCGAGCGCGACATGGCCGGCGTGCCGATGGGCCGGCGCGGCGTCGGCTTCGTCTTCCAGAACTACGCCATCTTCACGCATATGACGGTGCGCCAGAACCTTGCCTATGGACCAAAAATGCGGGGGGCTGCCAAAGCCGAGATCGATCGCCGCGTCGGCGCCATCGCCGAGATGCTGCAGCTTTCGCCGCTGCTCGACCGCAAGGCCGACAGGCTGTCGGTCAATATATTGCAACGGGTGGCGATCGGCCGCTCGGCGATCATGGAGCCGGCGATCTTCCTGCTCGACGAGCCGCTGTCCAATGTCGACGCCGCTTTCCGGGCCGTCATGCGCACCGAACTGAAGCAGCTGCAGCGGCAGTTCCGCCAGACCATGGTGTATGTCACCCACGATCAGCTCGAGGCGATGACCATGGCCGACCGCATCGCGGTCATGGATCATGGCGTGCTGCAGCAGGTCGGCACGCCGCTCGAGGTCTACAACGATCCGGCCAATGTCTTCGTCGCCCGCTTTATCGGTGCGCCGGGCATGAATCTGCTCAAGGGCAGGCCAGCGGAGAGCGACCGCGGACTGGTCGTCGATCTCGGACCGCTGGGCGTCACGCCGCCGCTGCCGGGCGAACTCGCGATGGCCATGCGCGGTGCGCGCGGCGAGGTGCTTTACGGATTCCGGCCTGAACAGGCGACGTTGGTGCAGAATGGGCAGGGGCTCGCAATGCCGGTGACCTTTGTCGAACGGATCGGTGCGCGCACCATCGTTCATCTCGGCCAGGGCGAGGCGGCTGTGAAAACGGTGTTCGACAATGATGTCGGACTGGCTATCGGCGACACCGCTGTCATCGCCCCCACTACGTCGTCGGTGCGCGTCTTCGACGCCGCTACCGGCCGCGCCATGAGGGTGGGAGGCTGAGATGTTGGTCCGGCAAATTTTCGCAAGTTGGCGCCGCCCCTCACCCTTACCCTCTCCCCGTGTAGAGACGGGGAGAGGGGGGCGTCATCGTTGGAGCTTCTCCCTTCTCCCCGTCCCTATACGGGGAGAAGGTGCCGGCAGGCGGATGAGGGGCGGCGCCGGCGTTCGCTACCTGTCACTGATCCGTGGAGCGACCTGAGCCATGGCCGATATCGTCTTCCGTAATGTGACCAAACGCTACGGCAATACACTCGCCGTCGATGACGCCTCGTTCACCGTTAACGACAATGAGTTCTTCTGCTTCTTCGGTCCGCCGCTGTCGGGCAAGTCGACCATCCTGCGCCTGGTGCTCGGGCTGGAGACACCTGACACCGGCGAAATCCTGATCGGAGGCAGGCCGGTCAACGCGATGTCGCCGGCCGAGCGCAACGTGGCGATGGTGTTCCAGAACCTGGCGCTGTTCCCGCATATGAGCGCGCTCGAAAATGTCCGCTTTCCCCTGGTCGAACGCCGGGTCGCCGAGGCCGAGATCAAGCGGCGGGTCACCGACGTCGCGGCGAAGCTGCATATCGGCCATATCCTGCACAAGCCGCCGGGACAGCTTTCGGGCGGGGAGCGGCAGCGCGTGGCGATCGCGCGGGCTCTGGTGCGCGATCCCAATGCCTATCTGATGGACGATCCGATCTCGGCGCTCGACGCCAGGCTGCGCGAGGAAACGCGCGTCGAGCTGAAGCGCATCCAGCGCGAACTCGGCAAGACGCTGATCTATGTCACGCATGACCAGGAAGAGGCGATGTCGGTCGCTGACCGCATTGCTATCCTGGAGGACGGCAAGATCAGGCAGATCGGTACGCCGGCAGAGATCTACGACCGCCCGGCCAGCACCTATGTGGCAAGGCTGCTTGGTTCGCCGATGATGAACATCCTCAGATCGGCGCGCGGCGAGGGCGGTGTCGAAGCGGCTGAAGGCACGATTCGCATCGACGACAAGACAGCGCCCGCCGACGCCGTGGAGATCGGGCTGAGGCCGGAGGACATCAAGGTTAGACCGTGGGCGGATGGGGGCCCGGGCCGCCCGGCGCGAGTGTTCGAGGTCGAGCCGCTTGGCGGCTATACCGTGGTGACGCTCGCTGCCGGGCAGGCGCGGCTGAAGGCATTGCTGCGCGGCCAGCCCGACATCCGGCCGGATGCCATGGTGGCGATATCCTGCGAGCCGGCCAGAGTGCATTATTTCGAACAGAGCGGCGGAGCGTTGGCACGATGACGGCCGCCGCAAGGAAAGAGTTTCGGGAGGAAGAGATGGGAAGCAAAGGCTTCGAGCCGGACGTGAAGGTCCGCACGAAGGAATACAAGATCGGCTGCGTCGGCGCAGGCATGATCATGGCCGAGTGCCATCTCGCCGCCTACAAGGAAGCTGGGTTCCCGGTGGTGGCAATGGCCTCGCGCACCAGGGCCAGCGCCGAGAAGGTGGCGACGCGCTGGGGCATTCCGACCGTCCACGACACACCGGAAAAACTGATCGAGGACGAAAATGTCGAGATCATCGACCTTGCTTTCCCGCCCGACCTGCAGCCGGCGCTGATCCGTCACGCGCTGAAGCAGAAGCACATCAAGGCGATCCTGGCGCAGAAGCCGTTGGCCTTGTCGGTCGAGGAAGCGGTCAAGCTGCGCGACGAGGCGGCAAAAGCCGGCAAGATCCTCTCGGTCAATCAGAACATGCGCTACGACCAGTCGATGCGCGTCTTGAAGCAGATCATCGACAGCGGCGCGCTGGGCGACATCGTCTTCGCGCAGATCGACATGCACGCCATCCCGCACTGGCAGAGCTTCCTCGAGGACTATGACCGGCTGACGCTCGCCAATATGAGTGTGCATCATCTCGACGTGCTGCGATTTCTGTTCGGCGATCCCGACGAGATCACCACGCTGACACGCAAGGATCCGCGCACGACATTCGACCATTCCGACGGCATCACCGTGTCGACGCTGCGCTTCCCGTCCGGTGTGCTTGCCGTGTCGCTGGAGGATGTCTGGTCCGGTCCGCGTCAGGATGGCTACAAGGACGACCAGCACATCAACTGGCGCGTCGACGGCAGCAAGGGGGTCGCGAAGGGCACCATTGGCTGGCCGACGGGCGCTGCCTCGACGCTGACCTATGCCTCGACCGAGACGACCGGAGGCGAGTGGGTCAGTCCGAGCTGGGACACGATGTGGTTCCCGCATGCCTTTATCGGGGTGATGGAGCAGCTCCAGCACGCGGTGAAGACCGGCACACCGCCGGCGCTGTCGGTGGCCGACAACGTCAAGACCATGGCGCTGGTCGAGGCGGGTTATCGCTCGATCGACGAGGGCCGCACGGTCAAGCTTTCCGAAATCGCTACCTGATCACCGCAACTGAAACACCAGACAACTGAATCGCTTACAGGGAGGAATTCACACCATGATGCAGGCAGGTATTTTCACGGGCTATTTCCCGTACGGCCTCGAAGAGACGGCGAAGAAGATCCGTGGCCACGGTTTCAACACCGTGCAGCTCGACCTTCATTTCAAGGATATCGACCTGTCGGCCGGCCAGATCACCAAGGATAAGGCCAAGAAGGTTCGCGACACGTTCCGTGCCCACGACCTGCCGATCTGCTGCATCTCGGGCTACACCAATGTCATTCATCCCGACCTCGCGCACCGCAAGGCGAATGTCGATCGGCTGAAGGAAATCATCCGCAACGCCCGCCAGCTCGGCAGTCCTTACGTGATCTCGGAGACCGGTACCTACAACACCGAGAGCGAGTGGATGAGCGATCCCAAGAACAAGTCCGAAGAGGGTTTTGAGATGTGCCGCAAGGTGATCTCCGAACTGGCGCAGGAAGCCTATGACCACGGCTCAATGTTCCTGCTCGAAACCTACGTCAACAATGTCGTCGGCTCGGTCGAGGAAACGGTGAGGATGTTCGCGCAGGTCGACCATCCGGGCCTCGGCCTGCTGATGGATCCGACCAACTACTTCGAAAGCCACAACATCGACCAGATGGACAAGGTGCTGAACCAGGTGTTCGACACGCTGGCCGACAAGGTCAAGATCGCGCATGCCAAGGATGTCGCACGAGCCGGCGACGACAAGAGCGAGAAGCATGCGGACATCGGCGATGACGACGCGCTGGCCTCGCACACCTTCCGCGGCGTTGGCGAGATGGTCCTCAACGCGCCGGGCACCGGCTCGCTGAACTACGACCTCTATCTGCAGCGCCTGTCGCAGAAGAACCCGAACATCCCGGTGATCATCGAACACCTTTCGGAAGACGACGTGCCGAGGGCCAAGAAATTTCTCGACGACAAGTTCCGCGCCAACGGTCTCTGACCAGCTGTGCGCCGCCCTTTGCCGGCGGTGCATCCGGCTTGGAAGCAACAACAAGGGAGGAATTGCAGTGTTGAAATTCGGATTGAAACTGGCAGCGGCCGCGACTGTTTTCGCGGGCATCGCATTCGCCTCGCCGGTAATGGCGCAGGATGGCCAGAAGACGTTCTACCTGCTGTCGCATGGCGGCCCGTCGGATGCGTTCTGGCTGGACTGGAATGCCGGCGCAACCAAAGCCTGCGACCAACTCAAGGTTACCTGCAAGATTTCCTTCAGCGGCGGCGACATGGCGGCGCAGAAGGAGGCCTTCAATTCCGCGCTTGCGGCCAAGCCCGACGGCATCGCCACCACCTCGGCCCAGCCGGGCCTGTGGACCGAGGAAGTGAAGGCTGCCAAGGCGGCCGGGATCCCGATCGTGTTCTTCAACACAGACGATCCGGCGACCGGACGGCAGGCCTATGTCGGCGCCGATCTCAAGGAGGCGGGCGTGATCTGGGCCAAGTATCTCGTCGACCACAAGATGGTGAAGCAGGGCGACAAGGTGTTCCTGCCGGTGGAAGTGCCTGGCGCCAGCTATCAGCAGCTGGAGACCGAAGGCATCGCCAGCGTCTTCGATCCGTTGGGGATCAAATATGATGTGGTCGATTGCGGCACCGACCCGGCCGGCATCATTGCCAAGATGACCGACTACATGGTGGCCAACAATCCGCCGGCGATCATCGCGCTCGGCGATTCCGTCGCGGCCAGCGTCAAGCGGGTGTTCGACGGCGCAGGTGTGCCGGCCGGCAAGATCCCGGTCGTCGGCTGGGGCAATTCGAAGGAAACCGCGGAGGCCGTCAAATCCGGCTTCGTCAACGCGGCCGCCTGGCAGTTCCCGTCTGCGCAAGGCTTCATGCCGGTGGCATTGCTCGGGCTCGCCGCGTCGGGCGAACCGATCGGCTACGACATCCATACTTTCAGCCTCTACGACGCCTCGAGCGTCGAACCGATCCTGAAACTCTACGACACGAAGTGAAACCGGTGCCCGCGGCGCAGGCCGCGGGCACCATTTCAAAGCATGGTTCAAGCAGTCATGATGATCGCCGCAGAAGACGAAATGCCTGTCGGGAAACGTAGATCGAGCCTTATGCGCTCGCCGCAATTCTCCTCGCTCGTCATCCTCATTGTCCTGCTCGCGGTGTTCGCCATCGCCGATGCCAATTTCCTGTCGCCGCTCAACATCTCCAACATGATGGCGTTCCTACCCGAGCTCGGCATTATCGCGCTCGGCATGACGCTGCTTCTGACGGCGGGCGAATTCGACCTGTCGGTTGGTGCCGTGTTCGGGCTGGCGCCGGTCGTCGTCATGCTTCTGGTGCAGAACGGAGGCGTCGATATCGGCATCGCGCTTCTGGCCGGGCTTCTGCTGTGCATCGCCATCGGCGCCATCAACGGGCTGATCGTCACCAAGATCGGCATTTCGTCCTTCCTGGTCACGTTGTCCATGCTGCTCGTGGTGCGCGGGGCGGCGCTCTACATCACGCAGGGCTTTCCGCTGAAATCCTGGGACCAGCCAGGCTTTTTCGTCACGCTGCTGGCCGGCAGCTTCAATGTCGGGTCGTTCCGGTTCTACACCTCGCTGTGGTGGTTCATCGGTCTCTCGCTGCTGGCGATCTACGTGCTGCGCTATGCCAAGCTCGGCAACTGGATCAGCGCCATCGGCTCCAACCGGAACGCGGCGGTGGCGCGCGGCGTGCCGGCGGACGCCGTCAAGGTGTGGCTGTTCATCCTGACTTCGGTCCTTGCGGGACTGGCCGGCATGATCAGCGCCTTCCGCATCTCGGCCGCCTCACCGGTGGCCGGCACCGGCTACGAGCTCGAAGTGATCGCCATGGTGGTGGTCGGTGGCACGGCGCTGACCGGCGGACGCGGCACGATCCTCGGCACCATCGTCGGCGCGCTGATGCTGCGCGCGATCCGCAACGGCATCGTGCTGATCGGCGTGCCGGGCCTCGCCTACAACATCTTCGTGGGCCTCATCATCCTCGCCATGCTCATCCTGCACGCTTTGCTGCAGAAGAACGCCGCAAGGGGCTGATCATGGAAGTTCTCCGGCTGCAGAATCTGCAAAAATCCTTCGGCAGCGTTCGGGCGCTGAAGAATGCGTCCTTTGCTCTCAAGGAGGGCGAGGTTGTGGCCTTGCTCGGCGACAATGGCGCCGGCAAATCGACGCTTATCAAGGCGATTTCCGGTGTGTTTCCGATAGACCGTGGCGACATCTATGTGCGCGGCGAGAAGGTCTCGATCCGCTCGACGCGCGATGCGATGGACCTCGGCATCGAGACCATTCACCAGGATACGTCTCTGGCGCCGGATCTCAGCATTGCGCGCAATCTTTTCCTTGGGCGCGAACCGGTCAAGCTGAAATGGCTGGGCGTGTTCGCGCCGCTCGATTTCGCCAAATTGCGCGATGCGGCGTCGGCGCTGTTGAAGCGCGTCGGCATCTCGAAAAAACTCGACGCCGATGCGCTGGTCTCGACGCTGTCGGGTGGCGAGCGGCAGTCGATTGCGATTTCTCGCGCCATGCAGTTCGCCGCCAAGGTCATCATCCTCGACGAGCCGACCAACAATCTCGGTGTCGAGGAAACCCATGGCGTGCTGCGCTTCGTCAAGGAGGTGCGCGACGCCGGTCATTCCGTGCTTTTGATCACCCACAACATCCACCACGTGTTCCAGGTCGCCGACCGCATCATCGTCATGCGCCGCGGCGAGATCGTCGCCGAGCAGACGGTTGCCGATACCGATCTCCTGACCGTGGAGAGCATCATCACCGGCGCCGACATGTCGGCCTTGCTGAAAGAAACGAGAGCGAAGTGAAGAAGTTGGCCGTCACATGGTAGAACTTTACGGCAAGACGCTTTCGCGCCGTCAGGTGTCGGAACGTTCGGGCATGCTGTCGCAATTTGCCGGCGTGCGGCTGATGACGCTTGGCGACGGGGTGGAACGCGGCATCCGCATGCTGGAGTTCCGCACCGGCACGGGGCTGCGCTTCACGGCACTGGTCGATCGGGCACTCGACATCGCCGATTGCGACTTCAAGGGCCAGGCGATCGGCTGGCATTCACCGAGCGGTTTTCGCCACCCCGGCCTGCACGATTATGAGGGGGAAGGGGGACTCGCCTGGGCGCGCTCGTTTTCAGGCCTGCTTGTCACCTGCGGCCTCGACCACATATTGGGCCGCGAAGAGGTGCCTGCCGATAGCTACAACTACCCGGGCAAGAAGACCGTGATCCATTCGCTGCATGGTCGCGTCGGCACCATTCCAGCGCGGTTGACCGGTTATGGCGAGGCCTGGGATGGCGACCGCTGCGTGCTTTGGGCCGAAGGCATCGTTCAGCAATCGGCGGTGTTCGGCGAGGATTTGCATCTGATCCGGCGTATCGAGGCCGATGTCGGCGG
The DNA here is from genome assembly GCF_004022985.1 of Mesorhizobium sp. M7A.F.Ca.ET.027.02.1.1. Classification (NCBI taxonomy): domain Bacteria; kingdom Pseudomonadati; phylum Pseudomonadota; class Alphaproteobacteria; order Hyphomicrobiales; family Phyllobacteriaceae; genus Mesorhizobium; species Mesorhizobium sp. M7A.F.Ca.ET.027.02.1.1. The sequence continues at coordinate 13,284 of NZ_RZOL01000142.1, forward strand.
CAACGAGATCCGGCTGTCGGACCGCGTCGTCAACCATGGCTTCAATCGCACGCCGCACATGTATTTTTACCACGTCAATGTCAGCCACCCCTTGCTCGACGAGGGTTCGCGCTATCTGGCGCCGATCCGCGACGTCGTCTGGGCTGGCCATGCAGGCGAACGCTACGAGGCGCAGAAGGTCGGCTACCGCACCGTGCCGGCGCCGCGACTGGGCTTCAACGAGCAGGTCTGGCAGCATGAGATGGCGGCCGACGCCAATGGCGAGGTGCCGGTGGCGGTGGTCAACGATCAGCTCGGGCTCGGCTTCGAAGTGATCACGCGCAGGGATCAGCTGCCTTGCGCCTACCAATGGCAGAATTTCCAGGCAGGGCAATATGCGCTGGGCATAGAGCCCTCGACACACCATGTCTTGGGCAATCTCGCGGCGCGCGAGCGCGGCGAGATGATCTGGCTGGAGCATGGCGAAAGCCGTTCTTACGACGCGGTGTTCCGGGTGCTCGACGGCGCCGGCGCGATCGCGACGGCCGAAGCGAAGATCGCGTCGATCGCCAGGCAGCCGCAACAGGATTATCCTGTGCCGTCGGGCAATTTTCCGGGATTGGCGGACAGGGCATGATGCGAAACGAATGCTCCGGCTGGCGGGCCGGAAATCGGAGGTCGATGTGATGGAGAAAAAGCGCGACTACAGCCTGGTCGGGGAAAGCACGCGCATCGCGATCGAGACCGGGCTGGCCTCGGCCGAGTGGTATCACACCGATGTGCCGCGCAAGGCGATGAAAGAGCTGATGCAACGCTCGGACGGGCCGGCGATCCGCGACACGATCATCTGGATCGTTGCCATATTGGGCTCTGCCGCCGGGATCGTCTGGTTCTGGGGCACGTGGTGGGTGGTGCCGTTCCTGCTCGTCTATGGCGTGCTCTACGGCTCGTCCAGCGACTCGCGCTGGCACGAGTGCGGCCACGGCACCGCTTTCCGCACGCGCTGGATGAACG
>NZ_RZOL01000143.1:0-14220 GCF_004022985.1 Mesorhizobium sp. M7A.F.Ca.ET.027.02.1.1
CTCCAGGACGTGCCCGTTCCCCGACATGGAGAGGGTCGCTGGTCCATCGCCGGCAACGCGCCCGCTGACGCGGCGCGGCGGTGCCAGACCGACCGGCAGCAGCATCTCCTGCGATACCATCCCGGCCGGCGAACCCGGCAGCGGCATGAAGTGTCGGGACTGAATGTCATTTTCGCTTTTCGCCTGCCAGCCGGGCGGTACCGAAACCACAAAGCGCCAGTTGCCCGGCTTGCGGATCACGGCCTTTCTGCTTTTCACCGACATGGGAAAATTGGCAAAGCCGGCATTGTTGGTGCGCGCGGATGCGGCGAGCTTGCCCGCCTCGTCATACAGCCGCACCATGATCCCGGCCATCGGCCGGTCTCCGGCGCCGTATTTGCCGTCGCGATCGACATCGAAATAGACGAAGGATGAGTAATTGAGCATACCCCCGCCGGCGTTCCATTCGGTACGGACGGCATAGTCGGCAGCCGGATTGGTCTGCCGCCGTCCCTTGCGGCGGCTGCGCTTCCGCCACAGCAGCCAGGACATGACAGCAGCCGCAAGCACGACAATGGCGGCGGCCAGTATCTCGACGGCGCCCAAGTCAGGCATGGAGCCTCGATTCACAAATCTCGTGGGGGGTTGCGTTCACGGGCGATCCGGCTGCGTTGGAGTACTTTGCCGACAGGTTATTGCATGTCGGCCAAAAGCGAACCCGGATTGGGACAGCAACATGCATCGAGACAAAAGACTTTAAGCGCGTTGCAGGGACCCGTTCAAGCGCGACGCAATGAAAGCAGTCGCCTACTTCAATTCCACCCACACCGGCGCATGGTCGCTGGCGCCGTCCTCGCCGCGCACGTCGCGGTCGATGCCGGCGGCGGTCAGGCGGCGTGCCAGTTTCTTCGACAGCAGGATGTGATCGAGCCGGAGGCCGGCATCGCGCGGCCAGCGGTTGCGGCGATAGTCCCAGAATGTGTAAAGCGTTTCCTTCGGATGCTTCTTGCGCAGGGCATCAAGCCAACCCTGGTCGAGCAGGCGCTGGAACGACGCCCGGCTTTCCGGCTGCACCAGCGCGTTGTCGTCATAGGAGCGGGTGGCGTAGATATCGCGCGGCTCGGGCACGATGTTGTAGTCGCCGGCCAGCACCACCGGCAGGCCGGTGTCGAGCAACTGTTCGGCATGCACCTCCAGCCGCGCGTGCCAGGCGAGCTTGTAGGCGAATTTCGGACCGGGCTGAGGATTGCCGTTCGGCGCATAGAGACAAGCGACGATGATGCCGTTCACCGCCGCCTCGATATAACGGCTCTGCCTGTCGGCATCATCGCCGGGCAAGGCATCGCGGGTCAGCACTGGCTCGGCGCCCCGTGCCAGGATGGCAACACCGTTCCACGTCGGCTCGCCCTTCCACACCGCGCCATAGCCGGCCGCCGCCAATGCCGAGCGTGGAAACTGCATGTCGCGCGCCTTCAGCTCCTGCAGGCAGGCGACATCGGGCTTTGCCACAGCCAGCCATCCCAGCAGGTTTTCAAGCCGGCTGTTGATGTTGTTGATGTTGAAGGAGGCGATCTTCATCGCTTCAGGAAGCGATCCGACCCGACCACGCCTTGACCGTCTCGGCCAGCATCTTCAGATGGTCGGCCGCCGAAAATCCCGAGATGCTCTTGCGAGGCTTGAGATCGTGGTCGCCGTCCTCCAGCCAGATGACCTCAATGCGATCGGAAAGGTCATAAGTCGCAACCTCGTCCCTGGTGCCGAACTCGTCGCGGGTACCTTGGAAGATCAGCGTCGGCGTCTTCAGATCGGCAAGGTGTTTGGTGCGCAATTGCTCGGGCTTGGCCGGCGGATGGAAGGGATAGCCGAGGCAGACCAGCCCTGAAATCTCGCCCTTGGCAAACATCTCGTCGGCGACCATGGAGGCGACGCGCCCGCCCATCGACTTGCCGCCGATGATCAGCGGTCCCGTCACGCCCTTTGCCCTGAGGTCGGCTGTCGCCTTGATATATTCCGGGTTGACCGTCTCGGCCCGCGGCGGCGGTTTGCGGTGGCCGTAGCGGCGGGCAGCCATGTAGTGGAATTCAAAGCGCGCGACCTGTAAGCCGGCCGCGGCCAGCGCCTTGGCGGTGGCGGTCATCGAAGGCGAATCCATCGACGCGCCCGCACCATGGGCGAGCAGGATGGTGGTGGGCGCGGTGTCGGGACCGTCGAAGAGGAAGTGGGTCATGCTGTGATGTCCGGCGCGACGGCGACGCTGCTGATCTCCCCCCTCGTGGGGGAGATGCCTGGCAGGGCAGAGGGGGGCGTGAAGGAATGCCAGCCTTCGGTCATGCTTGCGTGCGGGAACACGCGCCAAAATTGGCCGATCTGTTGGCGGGACAGCGCCCCCCTCTGTCCTGCCGGACATCTCCCCCGCAAGGGGGGAGATTGGCTGTCATCGCGGCCTTTGCCAATCATGCTCACCCCGCCGTCCGCGCCAGCTGCAGATCCACGAACTGCACTCCCTTGGCTGCAACCCGCGCCCATTCCGAATCCGCGTCGAGTTCGAGATAGCGCACCCACAGCCGCCGCGCCTCTAGCAGATTGCCCGCGTCGAACTCCAACCTCGCAAGGTTGAACACCGGATCGGCATAGGTCTTGTCGAGCGCGATCGCCTTCTGCAGGTGCCTTCGCGCCGAGGCTTCGCGACCTTGCTCGCTCATCAGTCCGGCCAGGTTGAACCACGCCTCGACGAAGGCCGGGTCGAGTTTTATCGCATTGATATAGTCATGAGCGGCGTCCACCGCGTGGCCGCCGGCGCGCAGGCAGTTGGCGCGGTTGAAGGCGGCAATCGCATCGCTCGGATCGATGGCCAGGCAACGCTGGTAGAGCGCGGCGGCCCCATCATGGTCGCCCTGCTCCTCCGCCGCTTCCGCCTCGGCGAACAGCTCCTCCAGCGTGTCGTCACCCTCTGCCCCGGCTGTTCCGAGATCGAACAGCAACTGCCCATCGAGTTCGCTCTGGCCGCCTTCGAGATAGATGGCATCGGCGCGCCCATGCTGCGAGCCGACATTGAGCGACTTGGCGGTCAGCGACGCCACCGGGCCGGAGCGGTGGACGGAGCGCGCGATCGCCGCCCATGTCGCGCCGCCGGCGATGAGCCCGGCATATTTGCGCGCCAGGATCAGGTCGCGGAAGGAATAAGGTTCTGTGTCATGCTCGAACGCATCGAACAGCGACAAAAAATCGAGGTCGGAGCCTGATAGCCGCGACTGATCGATCAGCGATTGCCGCGACAGCGAAGACGCCTCCGGTGTCTTCATCAGTCCGAGAAGGCGCAGGAATCCGTTCTCGCTGATCAGCGTTCGACCGGCCGCGCGCTCGGCGGCGACACTGCGCTCGATCCCGGCATCGCCGTTTTTGACGAGGCCTGCCCTGGCGAGAAGTGTCCGGCCGCAGACGACATGCGTGGTGCGCCTGGTGATACCGCGCCGCAGCTGGCCGTGCTGGCGTTCCACTTCCCGCGCAGCCAGCCTGAGCGGAAAAGCCGCCAGCGCGCCTATCGTGCCGAAAACAGCGCCGGTCGGTGCCGTCATTTCTTGCTCTTGCCGACCGCCTTCAGCAGATTGGCCTTCAACGGATTTTCAGCAGCACCACCCGCTGCCGCCTTCTTCGCGGCGGGCTTGGCAACCTCGTCGGCCTTGCTTTTCGATTTGGCCGGCGGCTTCGATTGCGACAGGCTGGCCTTCAGCGCATCCATCAGGTTGATGACATTGCCGCGCTCGGGTGCCGCCGCGATGATCGGCTTGTGGCCTTTCAGCTTCTCGCGGATCATCGTCATGAGTGCCGCCTCGTAGCGGTCCTCATAATTCTTCGGATCGAAGGTGGTTTCCTTCTGCTTGATCAGCGCCTCGGCGAGCTGCAGCATTTCGGGGTCGGGCTTGCCAGCCGGGATGTTGCCGAAATATTCAGCCGTGCCGCGTACTTCGTTCGGGTTCCTCAAGGTGCACACGAACATACCGTTATCGCGCGCGCCGATCGTCACCACGCGCTCGCGGCTGGACAGCACCAGGCGGGCGATCGCCAGCTTGCCGGATTTGCGCATCGCTTCGCGCAGCACGGCAAAGGTCTCTTCCGCCATCGCACCGTCGGGCGCCATGTAGTAGGGCGCATCCTGATAGATGACGTCGACCTCGTCCTCGTCGACGAAGGCCTCGATGTTCATCGTGTGATTGGATTCGATGCGCACCGCATCGAGGTCGGCATCATCGATGATGATGTACTGCTTGTCCTCGTATTCGTAGCCCTTGACCAGATCAGCACGCTCGACGAGCCCCAATTCGGGGTCGACCGGTTTCATGTTGATGCGGTTATGGGTCTTCTTGTGCAACTGGTTGAAGCTGATGCGCTCGCTGGCGCTGGTGGCGGGATATAGCCGCACCGGACAGCTCACGAGGCTGAGTTTGAGGTAACCTTTCCAACTTGCCCTGGGCGCCATGAAACACTCCTACGCGGCCATGCACTGACATTTGCTGCAGCGCTTTTCGTCCGAAGGACGATTGGCGCTGAGGAAATCCTACACCGACCCCACACGATACAGGCAAATCCCTGACGAAATCTTCCGGTACGTCTTTGAGGTCGTGGCGGAGAGAATAATTCAAATTGTCGGAAGCGTCGATGGACTTGGAATTGAGACGCTGGCGGGACTGCGCCCTCATCTCGCGACTACTTCCTCGTTCCCTCGAACACTGGCAAATCCCGCGCGAACTCGTCGATCTCCGCCCACGGATCACCCGACGTCGCCAGCAGCCCCGGCAGGGAGGAATAGTTCAGATCCTGCGGCGCATCGATGGATTCCAGATCGCTCCAGCTCACCGGCGTCGAGGCCGGCAGATTGGTGCGGGCGCGCAAGGAGTAAGGGGCTGCGGAGGTGTGGCCGCGCGCATTGCGATGATAATCGATGAAGATGCGCTTCTTGCGGTTGTCCTTGCCCATGGTGGTGGTGAAGGTGTCCGGCGCCGTTGTCGCCAGATGCGTGGCGATGGCGCTGGTCGCCTGGTGCAGTTTCTTCCAGTTCTGCTTGCCCGTCACCGGCACGGTGATGTGGATGCCGCTGCCGCCGGAGGTCTTGGCGAACGGCACCAGCCCCAGGCGCTCCAATTCGCCCTTGATGTGCACGGCGGCCTCGACCACCTCGCGCCATGAAATCCCCTCGCCCGGATCGAGGTCGAGGACGATCTGGTCGGGTCTGTCGAGGCCGGTGCGGTGGGTGCCCCAGGTATGGAACTCGACGACGCCGAACTGCGCCAGCGCCAGATATCCTTTCGCGCCTTCGACCGAGAGATAGGATTTGGTCTCGCCCTCGGAATTTGTCGCCTCGAATGTCACCACCGAGGGCGGCATGCCGGTGAAGGCGTGGCGCTGGAAGAAGCAATCCTTCGGCAGGCCGGTCGGGCAGCGCACCAGCGACACTGGCCGGCCGAGGATGTGCGGCAGCATGAAATCGCCGACCAGCGCATAATAGACGGCGATGTCGAGCTTGGTCGGGCCGGTCTTGCCGAACAGCCGGCGCGTCGGGTTGGTCACCCAGATGGTGGCAAGGTCGGCCTCGGCGATCAGCCGCTTGCGTTTGGACGAGACCGGCGTCGACAGGCCGACATCCCTCAAACCGCGGAAGACGCCGTGGCGCAGTGCGTTGTCCGATGTGCGGTTGGCGTAATGGATGCGCGCCGACAGCAGCGGCCGCACCCAGTTCATCTCGCGCATGATTTCGCGCGGGACGCCCTCGGGCGCGGTGGCGCCTTCCCGCAGCGGCTCCAGCCTGGCGAGCAACTCACCGGCGGTGGCGGCATCGAAACCAGTGCCGACCTTGCCGCGATAATGCAATTCACCACCCTCGAACTCTGCCATGCCGAGCGCCGCCAGCCCTTCGGCCGCATCGGAGATGGTGAAGCCTGCGATGACGAAGTCGTCCGACAGCAACGCCTTGGTCTTGGTCCAGCTTTTGCTTCGGCCGCTCTGATAGATGGCCGTGGCGCGCTTGGAGACGACACCCTCCAGCCCCAGTTCCGCCGCCTGGTCGTAGAGCCCCTGCCCCGAGCCCTCGACATGGTCGGAGAACTGGATGGCGGAATTGGCGCCGAGGCCCGACAGCATCTGCGCCAGCAGCGCCTTGCGCCGGACCAGCGGCGCCTTGGTCAGGTCCCAGCCGTCGAGATGGAGAAGATCGAAGGCGTAGAAATGGAGCTTGCTGCCGGCGCCCTGCGCCAGCGCATCCTGCAGCAGCGCGAAGCGGCTGATGCCCTTGGCATCGAGCACCACGATCTCGCCGTCGACGATGGCGTCGCGGCACGGCAGTTTGGCGAACGCATGCGGCAGGTCGCCATAGCGCTTCGTCCAGTCGATGCCGCCACGGGTGATCAGCTTGACCGCGCCCTCAGTAAGATGCGCCATGGTGCGGTAGCCGTCGAATTTGATTTCGTGCAGCCAGACCTGTTGGGTGTCCTCGCCATCCGGTGGTTTTGGCACCTGCGTCGCCAGTTGCGGCTCGATACGGGCAAGCATGGGGGCCTTGAACGCACCCGGCAGCGTGCCGGGCTTCAGCGATCCCTGTCTGGGCGCGGGTTTGGCGGCTGGCTTCGCCGGCGCCGCCAGCTCCTCGATGCGCAATCCGGATTTGACGCTTTCCGGCCGGGCCGTGAGGATGTCAAGCGCGGTGTCGGCGGCGAGGTCGCGCTCCTTGAACAGCAGCCAGTTCTTCTTGTTTTCGTCTTCCCCGGGTTTCGGCTTCAGCCGGGTCAGCATCCAGCCGCCATTGAGCTTGTCGCCGGCCAGCCGGAACTTGAAGGCGCCGGTGCGCAAACTCTTTTCGACATCGTCCATCGGCGCCCAGCTGCCGGTATCCCAGACGATCATCGGGCCGCCGCCATATTCGCCCTCGGGAATGACACCCTCGAAGTCGATATATTCGAGCGGATGATCCTCGGTCTCGACCGCCAGCCTTTTGTCGGCGGGATTGAGCGAAGGGCCGCGCGGCACCGCCCAGCTTTTCAAGACATCGCCGACCTGCAGGCGCAGATCATAATGGTCTGCGGTGGCGTGGTGCTTGTGGACGACGAAGCGGTTGCCGTCGCTGCTGACGAGCCCGCCAACCGGTTCCGGCGTCTTGGAGAATTCGCGTTTGGCGCGATAGGCTCTGAGCTTTGGCGGGGTGGTCATGGCAAAGGTCGAAGCACGGAGGCCAGGAACAAGCCAGTCGCGCTCAATCGTCAGCAGCCGGCGTCAACTCGAGCTCCGCCGGCGACAGTCCCTGCTGCAGCTGGCTCAGCCGGAATTCGTCGACCCAATAGGCCTCGCCGTCGACCAGCACCCGGGCCTGGTAGCTGCCTGCCGAAAAACGCTGCGCGGTGATGTAGACCTTGTGACGATCGAGCGCCTTGCGCACCGCGGCGCGCTTGGAATTCTGACCTGTGACGGGACTGAACATGACACTGCCCTCGGTCGCCCCAGACACACAACGCGGCCGCTGCCGGCAGCCTGACGACTGGGGTCAAGGATGGCGGAGACGCGCCGTCCTGTCAATTTCGCGGACAGCGCAGGATGCGGCCCGGTCAAATTTGCCAATCTTTTGAAGATGTTTGAGCCTTGGCCTGAATCAAGACGTGAAGCGCGCCGCCAAACAATCGCCCGTCGCTGTCGCCCTGCTACGCGGCCGGCATGCCCGAATGAGCAGATTTTTGAACTTCCGTGCCGATGAGATCGAGTGTCACCGCCGCAACATCGGCAACCTGGAGCCGCTGGACGCAATAGACCCCACCGGCGTTGCTTTCTTTACACACACCTGGAGCGATGCATGGGCAAGGCATGGGCGGCTGGAGCGTCCGGTTGGGAACACCGAACGGGCCCCATTGCTCTGGCGACGTCAGACCGTACAGCCCCACCGCTGGAGTTCCGACAGAGGCCGCGATGTGCATCGGGCCGCTCTCATTGCCAAGAAAGATCGACGCTTCGGCCAACAATGCCGTCAGGACCTCAAGCGAGGCTTTTCCGACGACACTTGCGACCGGCGATGCTGCCACTTCAAGGATCCTTTGCGCGGCAAGCCCTTCATCCGGCCCGCCAACAAGGAGGGATCGCAGCCCGGTTTTGGCGTATACTTCGTCGATGACCGCAGCAAAATGTTGCGGCGGCCAACAACGTCCTTCGAACCTCGCGCCGGCATGCACTGCCACGTACGACTTCTTCGCCAAAGCGTTTTCCGCAAGAAGCCTGGCACACTCTTCCTGGGCAGTACTGGTCGGCTGCAGCCGAGGTGTTGGATCCTCACAATCCAGCCCAAGGGCGCGGAGAGGAGACAGGTTCCTGTAGAGATAATGCGGTCCGCCATGTCCGAAGGTCGCGGCGAGAACGTTTGCAAGCTGGATTTCCCAGAACTTCATCGGATGCTCGGAAGGATCGAAGCCGACGCGAAGTGGAGCGCCGATCAAACGATGCATGATCCGCGAGGTTTTTGAATCGGTAAGGTCGATGCTAAGATCAAATCTTCGACGCCGCAGATCAGAGATGACGCCACGATAGTCGCTCAAACGCTTGCGCAGAGTCCTTCCTCTGCCACGGGATTCAAAGCCAACGGCAACGTCGGCGATCCCTTGCGCGACGATGAACTCCTTGAGACCCGGCGCACAAAGCATGGTCACCGATGCTTGTGGATAAGAAAGACGTAGATTGCGAACCAAAGCAGATGTCAGAACGACATCTCCAATGTACTTCGTTTGGATAATGAGGATGGAACGAATCCCATCTCCTAAACTTGCATTCATCGAGATGATCTGCCGAAAACGCCAACTTAAAAAAATCCGCCCGTGACACTCATTTCTGAACGTCAAGCCGCGCTTTCAGATATAGAGTTAACCGACCCTGTCAACAAGCTTGCCTGCCGGCCTTGGTGCTCTGCATCGCAGGACCGGCAAACGCTCGTCCTCAGTCCTTCAATCGCCGCAAGCGGCGCGTCAGGCCCTGGACGGCCTTGAGCAGCCGGGGACGCGACCGCGTCATGCCTTCGACCCGGCTGCGCAGCAAAATGGCTGCGTTCGCAGCCCTGCCCCGCACCGTCACCGGTTCGCAGATCTCGGCCAGTACCGAGCTCGAGGCACCGATATGTTGCTTGTAGCCCTGGCCGCCGACCGACAGGTCGAAATAGTCGAAGCCCCGCTCGCATCCCCACATCATCAGCTTGCCCATCGTCGTCAGGCCGGGTGAGACATTGGCGACCGCATTCTGGTCGATGCCGAGCAGGAGGGCGTGAAGTGTGCCTTTTCTGACCAGCACATAGATGGAGGCGAGCCAGGCTTCACCGACGCGTAGTCCGAAGAGCCGCACCGATCCATTGGACAGGCCTCGCAGCGCCGCGGCGCGGTAGAAATCGACGACCGGCGCCTCAGTCAGGAGGTCGAAACGCCCGAGCTCACGGAAACGCTTGAGCCGCAGTTCCAACAGCGCATCCAGGAGCTCCTCGGCCAGATCAGGCGTGTCGGCCTCGATCAGAGCGAGGCCACCAAGCTGTTCGAAGCCGCGACAATGCTTGCGGAAGGCCTTGGCGAAGGACGGCTTGCAGATCCGCTTGATGAGCGTCTCCGGATCACCATGCAGGACGAGGCCGGAGCTGACCTGGATGGAGTCCCGCGCCACCGAAAGCAATGCCAGCGGATTGGCCACGCCGTGGACCTGCTGCGGAATTCCCGCGATATGGATGCGATCCGCCGGTGGCAGCACGGCACGGACCGCCGCCCACATGGCGTCGGCACTCTGCCTGGTCCACGCTCTCCCATCCGCCAGCAGCGGCACTGAGTAGTCGCACACGCGACAGCTCAGCCATTCGATCACGTGGTGGCCGAGAGCCCGCCGCCGCATCAGCGGCAGCAGCATGGCCGGCGCGCCGGTCACGGCGTCACTCACCTCGACGAGGACCAGATCCGCTTCTTTGGGCATCAGCCGTGCGGCGATTCCTTCGACCCAGGCATAATGCTGGTGGGCAGTGCAGACGCCGTGAGCTTCAAGGAGCAGCCATAGCAGCCTTACGGTGTCGAAGCTGGTGTGCAGCCGAGCCGTGAAGTGCGCGGTTGCATCAACGTTGGCGACAGCAGGGGAAACCGGCCCACCGGGCAAATCCTTTATCGGAGTCGTTCCCGCCGCGTAGCTTGCCACATGCTTCTCCCGTCATTCTGATCCCCCGCGCAGGCGCCGCAAACCCCGCATCAGTCCCTGGAGCCTTTTCAGCAGCCGAGGTTTGGAGCGCACGAACACCTCGGCCCGGTTGCGGATCTCGATGGCTGCGCTCACGGCGCTGCCTCGCACCGTAATCCCGTGGCAAAGCTCGCGCAGACCCGAACCCAAGGCACCCATATGTTCCTTATAACTCTGGTTGCCTACCGACAGGTCGAAATAATTGAAATCGCGCCCGCGCGCCCAGCTCATCAACTTGCCCATGATCAGAAGTCCCGGCGAGACATTGGGCACCGCGCCCTGATCGATTGAGATCAGCAGAGCATGAACGGTGACTTGATGGATCAGCAGGTATTGGACCGCGATAAGAGCTTCACCCACACGCAACCCGAAGAGCCGCACCGACCCATCCGACAGGCCCTCGAGAGCAGCGTTTCGATAGAAATCGACAACCGCCGCCTGCGTCAGCAGGTCGAAGCGGCCCAGTTCGCGAAAGCGGCTGAGCCGCATCCGGACCAGGCCGGCGAAGATGACCTCCACCAGGGCCGGCGTGTTGGCTTCGACCAGTTCCACGCCGCCAAGCCGTTCGAGGCGACGCCAGTCCTTGTTGAAAGCCTTGACGAAGGATGGCCGGCATAGTCGCTTGAGGACGGTCTCCGGATCGCCGTCGATGGTGAGGCCGAAGCTGGTATGCAGGGAATCGCGCGTGGCCGCCAACAAGGCCAGCGGATTGGCGACACCGCTGATCGATTGCGGAATTCCCCTGATCTGGATACGGTCCGCCGGCGGCAGCACGGAACGCACCGCGGCCCACGCGGCCTGCGCCGACTGCGTCGTCCACGGGCTCGCATCGGCCAGCAACGGTGCCGAATAGTCGCAAACGCCACAGCTCAGCCACTCGATCACCCGATGGCGGAAAGCCGGTCGCCGTATCAACGGCACCAGCATTCGCGGCACGCCCGTCACGGCGTCGTTTACCTCCACGATGAGCAGTTCGGCACCTTCCGGCATCAGCCGCGCTACGATCCCCTCGGCCCAGGCATAATTCTGGTGGGCGGTGCACACACCGTCCGCCTGGAGGCGCAGCCAGAGCGGCCTCACCGCTTCCAGGCTGGTGTGGAGCCGCGCCGTGTATGCATCGTTGGCGACGACGGTGGCCGGATGGGAGGACTGGCCATCGGGCGAGCCGGTCGCCGCAGCAATTTGCACCGCCTGGACTGCCATATTTTTTCCTATCGCTTTGCCGTGGCGAACGACAGCGTGCGCCGCCACGCGCCCAACCGGCTGTCGCGCGCCTCGTCGGGATGCTCGATATTCCACATGCGGTGATGCGCGAAATACCATGATGCCACGAGCACGAACATCTCCGAGACGGCGGAACCCAACAACGCCCACGGCGGAGACGCGATTGCCAGCAGGGCCGCGATCAGTGCCAGCCCGACGACCGCGCCGCCCGTCGTGGTGAACGCGACGATCCGAAAATCGCCGAGTATCTCAAGCACGATACGGGGCATGATATAGAGCATGATCGGGACAAAATTCGCGATCACGAAAAGTCCGATGAACCAGGTCGAAGCGTCCTGGAGAGCCTGGGATTTTATCATCGGCAGGACGAACATGATGGCGCATCCATATGCAAGGCCGCCAAACCCCATGACGAGCGCCCAGATCTTGGCCTGCGTCCAGACACGGCCTGTTTCATTGTTCCGCATCAGCCTGGCGAGATCCGGCTGCGTCATGTTGACGAAAGCAAGGCTGATGATGCGCAGCGGGGCAAACAGCACCAGAACCGCCGCCAGCGGTGCGTAGGCGGCAGGACCGGCAATGCCGGCGACCAGCAGCGCCAGACATTGACCCTGGATGTTGGTGGTGGTCGCGCTGAATGCCGACCAGCGCAGCTGGGGCCACAGTCTGACATAGCGTCGCCGCGTCGGCATGCGGAAGCTGATGCGAAGCGAGCGCCGCGCCAGCCGGACCAGGACGAAAATGCCGAATACATTTGCCGCGGCTAGTGCATAGAACACGGTCTGCAGCGGGTCTTGGACCAACCAGATCGACAGCCCGGTCAGGACACAGCCGGCGACTGTAAACGCGCCATCGCTGATGGAGACGACAACCTGCTGGCGCCGTGCGAAGAAAGCCGTGCGCATATGGCTGCGCAACGACCAGGCACCGACGAAGCAGCCGGCGGCAATTCCGCTTGGATCGCCAAGGACATGCATCAGGACTGCCGTGCCGACGGCCATCAGCAACGCCACGATCAGCGCCGCCGTTCCGAACGCCACGTCATAGGTATCGACGCCGGCGCTGTTGGTGCTCTTGCTCATCCAGATGCTGGCGGGAACGGCGGTGAGTGACCTGATATAGGACAGGCCGACACCGCCCATCACCATGCCGATGGCGAAGAGGCCGTAGCCCTGCGCCGACAGCATGTGCAACAGCATGATGTTGAGGGCAAAATGAAAGCCGCTCTGCATCGCCTCGCCGCCGATCATCAGCACGAGGCGTCGAACCAGATGGCTCGGAAACGCTAACTTCACGGCCGCGTCTCCGCTTCGCGGGCAGCAGGCACCCTGCCCGGCCGCGCGATGGTCGTCTTCAGCTTGTCGGCGGCGATCGCGGTGATCGCCGCGGCCGCGACCGGCTCGCTGAAGATTGCCTCGTAGCGCGCGCGCCCGGCAGCGACAAACCCGCGCCAGGCCTGAGGGGCGAGGATGATCTCCTGCAATTTCGCGGCAAGGGCTGCTGCGTCGCCGGGCGGAACATGCCAGCCGGTCTCGCCGTCGCTGACCACTTCCACCAGCCCGCCAATCGCCGACACAAGCGGCGGCCGGCCATAGGCCATCGCCTCGATGGCGACGCGCCCCAGCGATTCCGGACGCCGCGACGGCACGGTGACGATGTCGGCCCAGCGGTAGTGCTCCGAAGGGTCCGGCACGAAGGGCAAGACATTGACGCGCCCGGTGAGGCCCATCGTCTCGACCAGTTCGGCCAAAGCGCGCTCACGCTCGGTGCTTTCGAAGGCGCCGCCGACCAGCCGCACCTCGATCCTCGACTGGAGTTCTGCCGGCATCGCGGCGATCGCCTCCAGCAGGACCTCTTGCCCCTTGATCCGGTTGATGCGGCCGAGCAGCAGCACGCGCAACGGGCGCTTGCCGTCATAGGTCGTCGGTTCGACCGCCGCCGGCCCGGCAACGCCGTTGTAGACGACATGCGTGCGCGCGGTCTTGGGATCGCCGAAAGCGGCGCGCGTCGCGCGCGAGTTGAAGATCAGATCCGCGTGGCTCCAGCGCATCAGGCCGACGAGTATCCTGCGCATGGCGCCTTCGGGGATCTCGTGGATATGCAGGACGGCTTTGTGAGGCAGCAAGCGCGCGGCCAGCGCATAGTCGGCCACGATCGAGGTGTTGACATAGACGAGGTCGCAATGCCTGAGGCGCCGCCACGCCCTGAACACGGCAACCGGCAATCGCGCCATCTCGACCGTCGCCAGCCGCGCAATCGCCTGGCGCCTCAGCACCCAGAGCGGTTCAAAGACGATACGGCTGGCATGCGCTTCCAGGATCTGCACGATCGGCCCGCTGCGCGGCAAAACCACCTCGATGTCGGCCGACGGAAACGCGGCGCGCAGCGCGGCAACGCTCTCCGCAAAGCTGCGGTCAGAACCATAGAGTTCATAACCCTGATGAACGCAGGCAATCCGCATCTTTATATCCCGCCGGGTGCTACAACCATCGCGCTGGGCGATTGTGGCAGAAGCCCGTCCGCAAGAATCATGCCTGGTTCGATACGTCCGACTATCGGTTGATATGTCCGACTATCGGTTCGATACGCCCGACCGCCGGCCGTACGCCCCAGGCATTGCTTCGTTTCGATACAGCTACGCACAGAAGGGTTGACCGAGAATGAAACAACCATCGGCTTCAACACCGTTTTTTTACAACCCCGCGCGATGATCCCTCGCAGGATACCGAAATCGGGAGCTGGCACGGAAGTTGCCATCTGCCCATTATAAATTAAGCAATATCTAATGTATGAGAC
>NZ_RZOL01000144.1:0-14165 GCF_004022985.1 Mesorhizobium sp. M7A.F.Ca.ET.027.02.1.1
GCACGGAACCCAGCCCTAATAACGCAACACCTGACGCATTATCTGCCCGCCACGCTCGACGGTAAAGCGCCACCAGCGCGTATCCGTCCTGGCCGCCAACTCCAGGGTCGCCGCGGTATCGATGGTGGTGCCGTTCACCTCGCGCACGATGTCGCCCGGCTGGAAGCCGAAATCGGCGGCCGGAGAATCGCGGTTGATGTCGACCACGGTGACGCCCTTGATGTCCGTGCGCAGGCCAAGCCGCTGCGCGAGCCGGGGCGACAGCTCCGCGACCTTGGCGCCCGAAAACGGGCTGCGGCCATGCAGCGTCACCTCGGCAGCTTTCATGCCTTCCGGAGCACGCTCCAGCGCAATATCCATCGCCGCCTGCTGGCCCTTGGTCAAAACCGCGAAATTGGCGGTGGTGCCGATCGACAGCGTCGCCATCCGGTAGTCCAGCGCCTCGATGCTCTCGACCGGCTTGCCATTGAGTTGCAGCACCACGTCGCCGGGCTTGAGTCCTGCCTTGCCGGCCGGACCGGTCGCTTCGACCGACGAGACCAGCGCACCGGTCGGCTTCTCCATGCCGAGCGATTCGGCGATCTGCGGCGTCACCGCTTCGAACTCGGCGCCGATATAGGGCCGCTCGAAGAAGTCGAGCCCGGCCTTGGCCGCGTCGGCAAAAGCGCGGACCATATTCGAGGGAATGGCGAAGCCGATGCCGATCGAACCGCCGCTGCGGCTGTAGATGGCGGTGTTGATGCCGACCAGCTGGCCGCCCATGTTGATCAGCGCGCCGCCGGAATTGCCAGGATTGATGGCGGCGTCGGTCTGGATGAAGAAGCTGGAATCGGAGACGCCGATATGGCTGCGGGCCAGTGCCGAGACGATGCCGCTGGTGGTGGTCTGGCCGACGCCGAAGGGGTTGCCGATGGCCAGCAACAGGTCGCCGACCTCAAGCGCGTCGGAATCGCCGATGGCGATAACCGGAAACGGCTTGTCCGAGGTGATCTTGAGCACGGCGAGGTCGAGTGTCTCGTCCTTGAGCAGCACCTTGCTGTCGAACTCACGCCCATCAGCGGTCGCCACCTTGACCCGGTCGGCATCCTTGATGACGTGGTAATTGGTGACCACGACGCCGGTCGGATCGACCAGCACGCCGGAGCCGAGCGAAGACTGTGCACGCGGCTGCGAGCGACCGAAGAATTCCTCGAAGAACGGATCGCCGTCGAAAGGCGACGTGACCTTGGCCGTCTGCGAGGCATAGACGTTGACCACGGCCGGGGCTGTCTGCTTGACCAGCGGCGCAAACGACAATTGCACCTCCTCGCGGCCGAAGGGTGCGCGCTTGTCGGGACCAGCCGTGGCGTTTTCGCCTTCCACGCCATGCAGCAGGTCGGTCAGCACATCGGACAGGCCGGGATCGGTCTTCGTCTCCTCGGCCAATGCCTGCCTGACCACCGGTGCGGCCGCAAACGCCATGATGGCGAAAAGCAGAACAAGGGGCAGTCTTCTGGCGCGCATTCGCGAATCCTCCAAGGCAAGTTCGGGGGCATTGTCCCGACGATTGTGCAAAATGAAAGGCTAAGCCGCTGAAATCCGACTATTTTGGGCAGCAAAACAGCTACAGCTGACCTTGAAACCGAAAACCTCGTGGCCCTGATGAAAAAACAACTCCTGTCTTTCCGTGACTTTTTGAAGACCGGTAGCTTGGGGCCGATCTCCCCCGACATGACAATGGCCGAGATTGTCGAAGTGCTCGGCATGCCTGAGCATGTCGATCCAGATTACTGGACGTTCGGAAAGCTCGAAATTTCCTTTGATATCACGCCGCCTCGCCAGATGAACTGGTTTCAAATTGAGCAGGCCAGTTACCTCAAAGGCGATTTGGAGGCTCTCACCACTCGCTTTGCACTCTCCCTGGACGGGTTCAGCGGAAAGACAAAGCCATCAGAGTTCCTGGGTGCCGGCCTTTGGACTCCAGATCAGGCCAAGGTTTTCTACGCGGCATCCGGCCATGACATCGGGATGAACATCTGCGCCGGACCGATTCAGATAAATTTTCATGTGGCTGCCGACTTCATCGGCAACCAAGATGCCGAAACCTATTTGAAGGCCTCCTCCCCGTCGCAAGCGATGGCGAAAATCGATTCTCGAGCCGTCCTCGACAGTATCTATTCATATCCTTACCCGAAGACTGAAGAGGTACCGGGTGCATTCGATTGGAAGCTGTTGAGCGGAAGCCAGTACCTGGCGCTGGCCGATGGACAGCAAACATCGGCAAACAAAAAAGGGGCCCGCAGGCCCCTTTGAACTCATTTGGGAAAACCGAGCCTTATGCGGCTGCGGCGTCCGCGTCAGCGCTTTCGGCTTCGATGCGAGCGCGGTCGCCGGCGCCTTTGGCCGAAACGTCGCGATCGACGAACTCGATGACGGCCATGGCGGCGTTGTCACCGTGACGGAAGCCCGCCTTCATGATGCGCAGATAGCCGCCATTGCGGTTGGCGTAGCGCGGCGCGATGGTGTCGAACAGACGCTTGACGACGCCTTCATTGCCGATCTGGGCAATGACCTGGCGGCGGGCATGCAGGTCGCCGCGCTTGCCGAGCGTCACCAGCTTCTCGACGATCGGACGCAGGTCCTTCGCCTTCGGCAAGGTCGTGACGATCTGCTCGTGCTCGAGCAGCGACACGGCGAGGTTGGCGAACATCGACTTGCGATGGCTAATGCTTCGTGCGAAGCGACGGCCTTTGAAACCGTGGCGCATGGCTCTTTTCCTTCTTCAGTTGTTCAAGAGGCCGTGGCCTCTGATGGTTTTCCGCATGACCGTCGGATCGAGCGGCCCACGCCGCCCATCCTTGGAATTCATGCTCAATATTGGTCTTCGTAACGCTTAGCGAGGTCTTCGATGTTTTCCGGCGGCCAGTCCGGCACTTCCATGCCGAGGTGCAGGCCCATCGCCGCCAGGACTTCCTTGATCTCGTTCAGCGACTTGCGGCCGAAGTTCGGGGTGCGCAGCATCTCGGCTTCGGTCTTCTGGATCAGGTCGCCGATATAGACGATGTTGTCGTTCTTCAGGCAGTTGGCCGAACGCACCGAAAGCTCGAGTTCGTCGACCTTCTTGAGCAGCGCCGGGTTGAAGGCGAGCTCGGTGACGGCCTCGGCGGCGACTTCCTTCTGCGGCTCGTCGAAGTTGACGAACAGGCCGAGCTGGTCCTGCAGGATGCGGGCGGCGAAAGCCACCGCGTCCTCGCCGGTGATCGAACCGTCGGTGTCGATCGTCATGGTCAGCTTGTCATAGTCGAGAACCTGGCCCTCGCGGGTGTTCTCGACCTTGTAGGAGACCTTCTTGACCGGCGAATAAAGGCTGTCGACCGGGATCAAGCCGATCGGCGCGTCTTCGGCGCGGTTGCGGTCGGCCGGCACGTAACCCTTGCCGGTGTCGACGGTGAATTCCATGCGGATTTCAGCGCCTTCGTCCAGCGTGCAGATGACGTGGTCGGGGTTGAGGATCTCGACGTCGCCAACCGTCTGGATGTCGCCGGCAAGAACAGCACCCGGTCCCTGCTTGCGAACGACCATGCGCTTGGGACCATCGCCTTCCATGCGGATGGCGATTTCCTTGATATTCAAGACGATGTCGGTCACGTCCTCGCGCACGCCGGCGATGGACGAGAATTCATGCAGAACGCCGTCGATCTGCACGGCGGTAACAGCCGCACCGCGCAGCGAAGACAGAAGCACGCGGCGCAGCGCGTTGCCCAGCGTCAGGCCAAAGCCACGCTCGAGAGGCTCGGCGACCAGCGTGGTCAGCGTCTTCTTCTTCGACGAGAACTCGATCTTGTTCGGCTTGATCAGTTCCTGCCAATTTTTCTGGATCATGATGCTTTCCTTCCGTTGACCCGCCACCATCCAATCGTGGCGGGCGACCTGGAATGCCGCGGAGGAGCGCCCAAGGGCGCTCGCGCGGCGTTCGGTAAATGCTTAGACGCGACGCTTCTTGCGCGGGCGGCAGCCATTGTGCGGGATCGGCGTCACATCACGGATCGAGGTGATGGTGAAGCCGGCCGCCTGCAGGGCGCGCAGTGCCGATTCACGACCGGAGCCGGGTCCGCAGACCTCGACTTCGAGCATGCGCATGCCGTGTTCCTGGGCCTTCTTGGCAACATCCTCGGCAGCCATCTGGGCAGCGAACGGGGTCGACTTGCGCGAACCCTTGAAGCCCTGGGCACCGGCCGACGACCAGGCAATCGAATTGCCCTGCGCGTCGGTGATGGTGATCATCGTGTTGTTGAAGGTCGAATTGACGTGGGCAACGCCCGACGAGATGTTCTTGCGTTCGCGACGGCGAACACGAGCGGCTTCCTTGGCCATGATAGTCCTTTCAGTTGATCTCTACACCGCCGTAATGCCAGCGGCTCCACCTTCGTAAGGGAGTAGGGGAATAGGGCAGTAAGGGAGTAGGGAAAAGTGCGACCCGACTGGCGGGCATTCCCTACTGCCTTACTCCCCTGCTCCCTTATTCCCCTAAAAAATTACTTCTTCTTGCCGGCGATCGACTTGGCCGGGCCCTTGCGGGTGCGCGCATTGGTATGCGTGCGCTGGCCGCGGACCGGCAGCGAGCGGCGGTGACGCAGGCCGCGGTAGCAGCCGAGGTCCATGAGCCGCTTGATGTTCATCGAGACTTCGCGGCGCAGGTCGCCTTCAACCTGGTAATCGCGGTCGATGGTTTCGCGGATCTGCAGCACTTCCGCGTCGGTCAGCTGATTGACGCGGCGCTCGGCCGGGATGCCGACCTTGTCGACGATCTCCTGGGCGAACCGCTTGCCAATGCCGTGAATGTATTGAAGCGCAATGACAACGCGCTTGTTGGTCGGAATGTTGACGCCGGCTATACGAGCCATGTTCTTCCCTTCCCCATGTGGGCCGGCCAATCCTCAAAAACGAGGCGGGCACGGCGCTGTCTTAAGTTGCCCCGCGTCCGGTGGAGGCCGGCCCATGCGGGAGTTTCCAGTTCAATGCGGCTGCCTTGCCCTTGCGGACAAGCAAAGCTCATGCCTGATAGGAAGACGGGCCGCCATACCGCAGTGAACCGCCTCCGTCAAGTGCAATCGTTAATTTCCCCGCACTGCGTCCTTGAGCACCGCTTCGATCTGTTCCGTCACGGCGTCGATATCGGCCATGCCGTCGACACTGCGGAGCTTGCCCTTGGCATAGTAGTAGCCAATTAGCGGCGACGTCTTCTTGTAGTATTCCCTCAGGCGCTCTTCGAACACGGTCGGGTTGTCGTCCTTGCGAACGGGAAGGCCGGCGGCCTGCGCCTCGTCGGCGCGCTTGACGATCCGGCCAACCAGGGCCTTGTCGTCGACCACGAGCTCAATGACGGCGTCGAGGCCCTGGGAGCGATCCGACAGCATCTGCTCGACCGCATCCGCCTGCACCAGGGTCCGCGGATAGCCGTCGAGGATGAACCCCTTGGCGCAGTCGGGCTGATCGATACGCTCGGCGACGATCGCGTTGACGATCGCGTCGGACACCAGTTCACCGGCATCCATCACCGCCTTGGCGCGCTTGCCGACTTCGGTGCCTGCCTGGACGGCAGCACGCAGCATGTCGCCCGTCGAGAGCTGGGGTATGCCGTGTTTTTCTACCAGTCTTTGTGCTTGCGTCCCCTTGCCCGCTCCTGGCGGCCCAAGCAATATCAACCTCATCTGGCTTTCTTCCCCCCGCGCAGCTTCGACTTCTTGATCAGGCCTTCATACTGGTGCGCAATCAGGTGCCCCTGAATCTGCGCAACCGTATCGAGCGTGACACTGACCACGATCAGAAGCGATGTGCCACCAAGGTAGAATGGTACGCCAGTCGCCGAGATCAGGAACTCCGGCAACAGGCACACCAGCACCAGATAGATGGCGCCGACGACGGTGATGCGGGTGAGAACGTAATCGATGTAATCGGCGGTGCGCTCGCCCGGACGATAGCCCGGGATGAAGCCCGAATGCTTCTTGAGCTGGTCGGCGGTGTCCTTCGGGTTGAAGACAATCGCAGTGTAGAAGAAGGCGAAGAACGCGATCATCGCCGCATAGAATGCCATGTAGAGCGGCTGGCCATGGCCGAGCGCGGCCAGGATGGTGCTGGCCCAGGCCGGCATGTTGGCCGTCTGCGAGAACCCCGCGACGGTGGCCGGCAGCAACAGCAGCGACGAGGCGAAGATCGGCGGAATGACACCCGACGTGTTGAGCTTCAGCGGCAGATGCGAGGTATCGCCCTGGAACATGCGGTTGCCGACCTGGCGCTTCGGGTACTGGATCAGCAAGCGGCGCTGGGCGCGCTCGAAGAACACGATGAGCGCGATGACGACGACGGCCAGCACGATGATCGCCAGGATCAGGCCGGTCGACAGCGCGCCGGTGCGGCCAAGCTCCAGCGTGCCGGAGATGGCGTGTGGCAGGCCGGCGACGATGCCGGAGAAGATGATCAGCGAAATGCCGTTGCCGATGCCGCGCGCGGTGATCTGCTCGCCCAGCCACATCAGGAACATGGTGCCGCCGACCAGCGTGACGACGGTCGAGATGCGGAAGAACATGCCGGGATCGCTGACGATGCCGTTGCCGCCTTCCAGACCGACAGAAATGCCATAGGCCTGAACCAGCGCAAGCAGCACCGTGCCGTAGCGCGTGTACTGGTTGATGACCTTGCGGCCCTGTTCGCCTTCCTTCTTCAGCGCTTCCAGCGACGGGATGACCGAAGTCATCAGCTGCATGATGATGGAGGCGGAGATGTAAGGCATGATGCCGAGCGCAAAGATCGCCATGCGCTGCACGGCGCCGCCGGCGAACATGTTGAACATGCCAAGCACGCCCTTGCTCTGCGAAGAGAAGGCCTGGGCGAAGGCGTCGGGATTGATACCGGGAAGCGGGATGTAGGTGCCGAGGCGATAGACGAGCAGCGCGCCGATCGTGAACCAGATTCGTTTCTTCAGGTCCTCCGCCTTGGCGAAGGCCGAGAAATTCAGATTCGAGGCTAATTGTTCAGCAGCCGAAGCCATGCCTGATTCTCCGCTTGGTAACGCTTGATGGCCCTGAGGTCAGGCGGCGCGTTTCACCGAAGCTCACGAGATAAGCTCCGGGCTCTAAACATGCAAGCGGCCGCGTTGACGCGGCCGCCTCGTTGAGCAGATCAAAGCGCAATCGTGAGCAAAAACGGATCCCACTCCTGCCGATCGCGCTTCAAATTGCCGTTACTCGGCAGCTGCCTTTTCCTGCGGCAACTTGACCGAACCGCCGGCCTTTTCGATCTTCTCGATCGCGGCCTTGGAGGCGCCGGCGACGTCAAAGGCGAGCTTCGCCTTGATCTCGCCGTCCGAGAGGATGCGCACGCCGTCCTTGACGCGGCGGATGACGCCGGCGGCAACCAGCGATTCAGCCGTCACGGTCGCCTTGGCGTCGAGCTTCTTGGCGTCGATGGCCACCTGGATGCGGGCCAGCGACACGACGGTGAAGCTCTTGGCGAAGATGTTGTTGAAGCCACGCTTCGGCAGGCGCCGGTAGAGCGGCATCTGGCCGCCCTCGAAGCCGTTGATGGCGACGCCGGAGCGCGCCTTCTGGCCCTTGACGCCGCGACCGCCGGTCTTGCCGGAGCCGGAGCCGATACCACGGCCGAGACGCTTCTTGGAGTGCGTCGCGCCGTCCTTGTCACGCAGATCGTTGAGTTTCATCTGAGTTCTCCTGCGCTCTGGCTCAGCCCTCGTCCACGACGCGGACGAGATGCTGGACGGCAGCGATCATGCCGCGCACGGAGGGCGTATCTTCCAGCGTGCGCTGCTTGTGCATCTTGTTGAGGCCGAGGCCGACCAGCGTCGCGCGCTGTTCCTTCGGACGGCGGATCGGCGAACCGATCTGCTCAACGGTGATGGTCTTGGTTGCTTTCTTGGCCATGGTCAAAATCCCTGGTCAGATCGACTATTCTTCAGCCGCAACGGCGGTGCCGCGGCGGGCCTGAAGGGTCGAATACTTGATGCCGCGAGCAGCAGCCACATCCTTGGGATGCATCTGGCTCTTCAGCGCGTCGAAGGTGGCGCGAACCATGTTGTAGGGGTTCGACGAACCCATCGACTTGGCGACCACGTCATGCATGCCGAGCGTCTCGAAGACAGCGCGCATCGGGCCACCGGCGATGATGCCGGTACCTTGCTTGGCGGCGCGCAGCAGCACGCGTCCAGCACCCCAGCGTCCTTCGACGTCGTGATGCAGCGTACGGCCCGAGCGCAGCGGCACGAAGATCATGTCGCGCTTGGCCGATTCAGTTGCCTTGCGGATGGCTTCCGGCACTTCGCGCGCCTTGCCGTGACCAAAGCCGACGCGGCCCTTCTGGTCGCCGACGACGACGAGTGCTGCAAAACCGAAGCGACGGCCGCCCTTGACGACCTTGGCGACGCGGTTGATGTGGACGAGCTTGTCCACCATGCCGTCATCGCGTTCTTCACGATCGCGGCCGCGGCCGCCATCCCTACGTTCCTGTGCCATATCCTGTTCCTTGTTTTTTTCCGGAAGCACGGTTGCTGATAAGATCCGGTGCCTCGCCCCGAATAAATCGGGAAACGGTCACCGGGGGCGAAATCAATTTCTTTGCATAATCCCTATCCGAAAAGTCTGCAACTTTTCGGGACTATGCTTAGAAGCTCAAGCCACCTTCGCGGGCAGCCTCGGCGAGCGCCTTGACGCGGCCGTGATAGATGTAGGCACCGCGGTCGAAGACGACTTCCTTGACGCCGGCCTTGGTGGCGCGCTCGGCGATCAGCTTGCCGATCGCGGCGGCGGCGGCGGTGTCGGCGCCGGTCTTGAGCGAACCCTTGAGGTCCTTCTCGAGCGTCGAAGCGGCAGCGATGGTGTGGCCCTTGGCGTCGTCGATGACCTGCACGTAGATGTTCTTCGACGTGCGGTGGACCGACAGACGCGGACGCTCGCCGGCGACCTTCTTGATCTGACGACGGACGCGCTGCGCGCGGCGCTGCGTGGATTCCTTGGTACCCATGATGGTCTTCCTTGCCTTCAAAAAACGGGGGCCGCCATATGCGGTAGGCGAAAGCGCCTCCCGCGACCGCTCCCCGCGGCGTTACACTTCTTGGCTTGGCCTCAACTTCTCGAGGCCAGGCCCGCTACTTCTTCTTGCCTTCCTTGCGGACGATCTTCTCGCCGGCATAGCGGACGCCCTTGCCCTTGTAGGGCTCGGGACCACGATACTCGCGGATCTCGGCCGCAACCTGGCCGACTTGCTGCTTGTCGATGCCGGCCACGGTGATTTCGGTCGGCTTCGGCACGGTAATGGTGATGCCGGCCGGCGTCTCATAGACGACGTCATGGCTGAAGCCAAGCGCCAGCTGCAGGTTCTTGCCCTGAAGTGCCGCGCGATAGCCGACGCCGGTGATCTCGAGCTTCTTCTCGAAACCGTCCTTGACGCCCTGCAGGATGTTGACGATCTGCGTGCGCGACATGCCCCATTTGGAGCGGGCGGTCTTGGTCTGGTCGCGCGGCTGGACAGCGATCTCGCTGCCTTCCATCTTGACCAGCACTTCGTCGTTCACCACGAACTTCAGCTCACCTTTGGGGCCCTTCGCCGTCACGGTCTGGCCGTTGACGGTCGCGGTCACGCCCTGTGGCAGCGAAACGGGTTTCTTTCCAATACGAGACATTTTGTTGTCCTCGTCACTTCTCTTGTTTCAGGTCTCTGTCTTCGGGAACGATCCGAAGACCGGATTCCACTTTGCGGTCAACTGCCAGATCAGAAGATCTGGCAGAGGATCTCACCGCCGACGTTCTGTTCACGTGCTTCATGGTCGGCCATCACGCCCTTCGGTGTCGAAAGGATGGCGATGCCGAGGCCGTTGGCGACCTGCGGAATCGACTTGGCCGAAACATAGACGCGGCGGCCTGGCTTCGAGACGCGGGCGATTTCGCGCACGACCGGCGCGCCGTCGAAATACTTCAGCTCGATCTCGATTTCGGACTTGCCGTTGTCGAAGTCGGTCTGGCTGTAATCGCGGATATAGCCTTCAGCCTTCAGCACGTCGAGGACGCGGGTGCGCAGACGCGAAGCCGGCGTCGAAACGCTCGACTTCTTGCGGCCGTACGCGTTGCGGATGCGGGTCAGCATATCGCCGAGAGGATCGCTCAATGACATGTTATGTCCTCCTTACCAGCTCGACTTGACCAGGCCCGGGATCTGGCCGTTATTGCCGAGATCACGAAGCGCGATGCGCGATACTTTGAGCTTGCGATAGTAGGCGCGCGGACGGCCGGTGACTTCGCAGCGGTTGCGGATGCGGATCTTGGCCGAGTTGCGCGGCATGGCGGCAAGCTTGAGCTGAGCGCGGAAACGCTCTTCCATCGGCTTGGACTGATCCATGATGATCGCCTTCAGGGCAGCGCGCTTGGGACCGTACTGGTCGGCAAGCTTGCGGCGCCTGTTGTTCTTCTCGACTGAGCTGGTCTTTGCCATTTCAGATTTTTCCTTTTCTCGCTGCCGTTACTGGCG
This sequence comes from Mesorhizobium sp. M7A.F.Ca.ET.027.02.1.1, assembly GCF_004022985.1. NCBI lineage: Bacteria > Pseudomonadati > Pseudomonadota > Alphaproteobacteria > Hyphomicrobiales > Phyllobacteriaceae > Mesorhizobium > Mesorhizobium sp. M7A.F.Ca.ET.027.02.1.1. The sequence continues at coordinate 10,513 of NZ_RZOL01000144.1, forward strand.
GAAGGGGAAGTTGAAAGCCTTGAGCAATGCCCTGGCTTCGTCATCCGTCTTCGCAGTCGTACAAACGATGACGTCCATGCCCCAGATCTGATCAACCTTGTCGTAGTTGATCTCCGGGAACACGATGTGTTCCTTGATGCCCATGGCGTAGTTGCCACGGCCATCGAAGCTCTTCGGATTGAGCCCGCGGAAGTCGCGGACGCGTGGCAGTGCGATGTTCACGAGACGGTCGAGGAACTCGTACATACGTTCCTTGCGCAGCGTGACCTTGGCGCCGATCGGCATCTTCTCGCGGACCTTGAAGCCGGCGATCGAGTTGCGGGCGCGGGTGACGACGGCCTTCTGGCCGGCGATCATCGCCAGGTCTTCGGCCGCGATCGAAGGCTTCTTCGAATCGGCGGTCGCTTCGCCAACGCCCATGTTCAGCACGATCTTGTCGATGCGCGGAACCTGCATCTCGTTGTCGTAGCCGAACTGTTCCTGCAACGCCTTGCGGATGGTCTCGTTGTAGACCTGCTTGAGGCGCGGCGTGTTGTTCGCGGTCGCCTGCTTGGATTGAGCCTTAGCCATTGATGACTTCTCCCGAGCGCTTGGCGACGCGCACCTTCTTGCCGTCCTTCTGGAAGATGAAACCGACGCGGGTCGGCTTGCCATCCTTGGGGTCGGCCAGCGCGATGTTCGACAGCTGGATCGGCGCTTCCTTGGTGATGATCCCGCCCTCTTGGGACTGGGACTGCTTCTGGTGACGACGGATCATGTTGACGCCGCGCACCAGCGCGGTGTCTTCCTTCGGCTGCACCGAGAGGACTTCGCCCGAACGGCCCTTGTCCTTGCCGGCCAGCACGACGACCTTGTCGCCTTTTCTAATCTTTTGCATTGGTCCGGCTCCTTACAGCACTTCAGGCGCGAGCGAGATGATCTTCATGTGGTTCTTGGCGCGGAGTTCGCGCGGAACCGGTCCGAAGATACGCGTGCCGATCGGCTCTTTCTTGTTGTCGACGAGAACGGCCGCGTTCTTGTCGAAACGGATCACGCTGCCGTCCGGGCGGCGGATGTCCTTGGCCGTGCGAACCACGACCGCCTTCATCACATCGCCCTTCTTTACGCGGCCGCGCGGAATGGCTTCCTTGATCGACACCACGATGATGTCGCCCACGGAAGCGTATTTCCGCTTCGAGCCGCCCAGCACCTTGATGCACATGACACGACGGGCGCCGGAATTATCCGCGACGTCGAGGTTTGTTTGCATCTGAATCATGACTGGCCGCCTTCTTCTCTTCTAACGGGATGGGCTCAAAGCCCCTCCCCGGTCTGTCCAAAATTCGTTGTTTACGCCCGAGGTCAGGCTTGGTCCGAAGACACGACGATCCAGCGCTTGTCCTTGGAAATCGGCTTCGATTCCTGGATGAACACCTGATCGCCAACCTTGTGGGCGTTGTTCTCGTCGTGCGCCTTGTACTTCTTGGTCATGCGCACGGTCTTCTTCATCACGGGATGCGTGAAGCGCCGTTCGACCTTGACGACAACCGTCTTCTCGTTCTTGTCGCTGACGACGGTGCCCTGCAGAATGCGCTTTGGCATGGTTTTCGTCCTTAAGCCTTCTTAGCCGCGGACTTTTCCGCAGCGATGGTCTTGATACGCGCAATATCCTTACGGACCTGTCTCACGCGCGCGGTCTTCTCGAGCTGGCCGGTGGCCTTCTGGAAGCGCAGGTTGAACTGCTCCTTCTTCAGGCTGGCCAGGTCGTCGGTCAGCTGGTCCTGGGTCTTGGTCCGGATGTCTTCGGCTTTCATGATCAGCCCGTCCTTATTCTGCGATGCGCTGCACGAAGCGCGTCTTGACCGAGAGCTTGGCCGCGCCGAGACGCAGTGCCTCACGGGCGGTTTCTTCATTGACGCCGTCGATCTCGAACATGATACGGCCCGGCTTGACGCGCGCCGCCCAGTAGTCGACCGCACCCTTGCCCTTACCCATGCGGACTTCGGTCGGCTTCGAAGTGACCGGCACGTCCGGGAAAATACGGATCCAGACGCGACCAGCGCGCTTCATTTCACGCGTGATCGCGCGGCGGGCCGCCTCGATCTCACGTGCGGTGACGCGGTTCGGCTCAAGCGCCTTCAGCCCGAAACCACCGAAATCCAGGTTGGTGCCGCCCTTTGCGGTACCATGGATACGGCCCTTGAACTGCTTGCGGAACTTTGTGCGCTTTGGCTGCAGCATCGTTCTAACTCCAAATTCCTAAATGTCTCAGGCGTTTTCGCGACGACGACCGCGTTCGCGATCACCACCACCGCCATGCGCTGCGTCGCTTTCGCCGGCCCGACGCTCCGAAGCCATCGGGTCATGCTCAAGGATTTCGCCCTTGAACACCCAGACCTTGACGCCGCAGATGCCATAAGCCGTGTGCGCTTCGGCCGTACCGTAGTCGACGTCCGCACGCAGAGTATGCAGCGGCACGCGGCCTTCGCGATACCATTCCATGCGCGCGATCTCGGCGCCGCCGAGGCGGCCGGCGCAGTTGATGCGGATGCCTTCGGCCCCGAGGCGCATCGCCGACTGAACGGCACGCTTCATGGCGCGGCGGAACGCGATACGACGCTCGAGCTGCTGGGCGATCGACTGGGCGACCAGGGTCGCGTCGATTTCCGGCTTGCGCACTTCAACGATGTTGAGGTGCGTCTCGGACTTCGTCATCTCCATCAGCTTCTTGCGAAGCTTCTCGATGTCGGCGCCCTTCTTGCCGATGATCAGACCCGGGCGCGCGGCGTGGATGGTGACGCGGCACTTCTTGTGCGGACGCTCGATCACGACCTTCGAGATGGCAGCCTGCTTGAGCTCCTTCTCGAGATACTTGCGGATCTTGATGTCCTCATGCAGCAGCTTGCCGTACTCGCCGGTGTTCGCGAACCAGCGCGAATCCCAGGTGCGGTTGATGCCGAGGCGAAGACCGATCGGATTGACTTTCTGGCCCATTATGCGGCCTCCCCTTTTTCTTCGACTTCACGAACGACGATCGTGAGGTGCGAGAACGGCTTCTCGATACGGCTGGCGCGACCGCGGCCACGGGCATGGAACCGCTTCATGACGATCGACTTGCCGACATAGGCTTCCGCCACGATCAGTGCATCGACATCCAGGTCGTGGTTGTTTTCCGCGTTGGCGATTGCCGATTCCAGCGTCTTCTTGACCGTGCCGGAAATCCGCTTGGCCGAGAATTCGAGATCGGAAAGCGCTGTCGCGACCTTCTTGCCGCGGATCAGCGCGGCAACGAGGTTGAGCTTCTGCGGGCTGATACGGATCGTGCGCAATACGGCGCGCGCTTCGTTATCAGCAAGCCTGCGCGGAGCTTTGGCCTTGCCCATGATTATTTCCTCTTCGCCTTCTTATCCGCGCCGTGACCGTAATAGGTCCGGGTCGGAGCGAATTCACCGAACTTGTGACCGACCATGTCCTCGTTCACCGAGACGGGAACATGCTTCTGGCCGTTGTAGACACCGAAGGTGAAGCCGACGAACTGCGGCAGGATGGTGGAGCGACGGCTCCACATCTTGATCACCTCATTGCGACCACCTTCACGAACCTTGTCCACCTTCTTGAGAAGGTAGCCGTCAATGAAGGGGCCTTTCCAAATCGAACGAGTCACTTGGCGTTAC
>NZ_RZOL01000145.1:0-14036 GCF_004022985.1 Mesorhizobium sp. M7A.F.Ca.ET.027.02.1.1
CCGCAGGCCCCGCCCCCCCCCGCCGCCGCCCCCCCGCAAGGATCACAACAGGGTCAATGAAGGAGCCCCGCCAGTATTGGCTCCTCTCGTGCGATCGTGCCACCTTGAGTGTATCGTTTTAATACAATCGGCGATTGGTAGACTTGCACCACGGATAGGCAGTTAGTTTCAGCGTCAGGCAAAAAGGGGGGAAATGCCTCGCACTGGGAGAAAACGATGTCCGTACAAAAAGGCGACTTTCGAACCAACAGAGCCGACTACGTGATTGCCGCGATGCATGGCGGAGTGACCGCCGACGACAGCGTTCGAGACGAGAACCTGGCAAGGAGAAAGAAGTCCCTGTGGCTGAAGGAGCGGCGATCGGCCAAGTCGGCTGAGAACCCGTTGGACAGTTCGCCGCTGTCCAAAAGAAGCCCTCGCGGTTAGCGGTCTACAATCCTCTTCCGCGATCACACCATATCCGCACACAACCCACTCGCCCATATTGCAGGCGCCGCCGTCGGTGTGACTAACTCCGACGGCGGCCCAATTCGTGGCGAAATGACCTCCGTTCTGTTGAGAAGACGGCGGGACTAAGGTCTTGTGCTGTAGACGCAAAGGTCCGAGTGGTCCTGTTAGGTTCCGGAAATGTCTGTTGGATGTTCCGCTATTTTATCCAATTGAAATGTAGCGTTACCTGTATTTCCCGCCCGACATCGGCGCCTCATACGGCTGCCCGCCGCCCGGCTGAGTCCCCCTCAGCCGATGCGATCACCGCTTTTCAGATCGAACAGATGCAATTGGTCTGGTTCGACAACCAACCTCACCTCGTCGCCTGGCTTCACGCCGGCACGGCCCATGGCAAAGACGCAAAGCTGCTGGCTGGCCAGCTTGACGTAGAACTGCGTCGAAAGCCCGAGCGGCTCGACCACCCCCACCTCGCCCTTCAACGCGCCGTCATCCGCCAACTTGATATGCTCGGGCCGCAGACCGACGGTGATGGCATCACCGTCCGTCAGCGGCAGGCCTTCCGGCAGGCGCAGCGCCTGGCCATCGGACAGTACAGCCTCCGGGGTACCACCCTTGCGAACAATCGCCGGCAGGAAATTCATGCCGGGGGAACCGATGAAACCGGCGACGAACATGTTGGCCGGCCGATCATAGAGATCGAGCGGTGCGCCGACCTGCTGGATCAACCCGTCATGCATGACGACGATCCGGTCGGCCATGGTCATCGCCTCGATCTGGTCATGCGTGACATAAACCGATGTCGTCTTCAGCTGCTGATGCAGCGCCTTGATCTCGGCGCGCATATGGACGCGCAGCTTGGCGTCGAGGTTCGACAGCGGCTCGTCGAACAGGAAAACCTTGGGATCGCGCACTATGGCACGCCCCATGGCGACGCGCTGGCGCTGGCCGCCGGACAGTTGCCGCGGCAGGCGCTGCAGGAACGTGTCGAGCCCGAGCCGCTTGGCGGCGCCGTCCACCCTGGCGTCGATCGTCGTTTTCTCCGCCTTCTTCAGGAGCAGGCTGAAGCCCATGTTCTTCGACACGTCCATATGCGGATAGAGCGCGTAGGACTGGAAAACCATGGCGATGTCGCGGTCCTTGGGTGCCACGTCGTTGACCAGCCGCTCGCCGATGCGGATCTCGCCACCGGAAGCCTCCTCCAGCCCGGCGATCATGCGCAAAAGCGTGGACTTGCCGCAGCCTGACGGCCCAACCAGGACGACGAACTCGCCATCGGCGATTTGAAGGTCGACCGCGTGTAGGACACGGACGGCGCCATAGTCCTTGCGGACCTTTTCGAGCGTAACAGAGGCCATCGATCTATCCTTTGACGGCGCCGGCGGTCAGGCCGGTGACGAGATAGCGTTGCAGGAAGGCGAAGAAGATGCAGACCGGGATCAGCGCCAGGATGGATGCCGCCATCATCTGTCCCCAGTCGACGGCGAACTTGCCGATAAAGGTGAGCAGGCCGACGGCGAAGGTCTTCTGGTCGTCGCTGGAAATCAGCATCAGCGCGAACAGAAGCTCGCTCCAGGCGGCGGTGAAGACGAAGCCGAGCGTCGCGCCCATGCCGGGCAGCGTCAGCGGCACGATCACCTTGCGCATGGCCTGCGCGCGGGTGCAGCCGTCGATCATCGCGGCCTCTTCCAAATCCTTGGGGATGCCGTCGAAGAACGACTGCATCAGGAAGGTGGCAAAGGCCGTGTTGAAGGCGGTGTAGATGGTGATCAGCCCGGTCAGGCTGTTGATCAGGCCGATCTGCCCCATCACGCGGTAGATCGGCGGAATGACCATCACCAGCGGAAAAGTCTGGGTGAGCAGCAACATCAGCGCCAGGGCTGCCTTGCCGCGAAAGGTGAAGCGCGACATGGCATAGCCGGCGAGCGTGGCGATGATCGTCACCAGTGCCGCCGTCGAGACCGAGACGATGACGCTGTTGAGGAAATAGCGCGGAAAATCGGTCGTCTCGAGCACGGTGACGAAGTTCTGCAGCGTCATGTGCGATGGCCAGAAGGTGATGCCTTCGGAATAGAGCAGCCGCTCCGGCGTGACCGAGATCTTCAGCGTCCAGTAGATCGGGAACAGGGAAAAGAACACGTAGGCCGCGATTGCCGCGTAGAGGCCGATGCCGCCGAAGAAGCGCTGCGAGGCTGTGCGTCCTGCGATCATCAGACGTGCCTCACCAGCGTGCGACGGATGCCGATCAGGGCGATCGCATAGGCGATGAGCAGGATCAGCAACAGCACCGCCACCGCCGAGGCATAGCCCTTGTCCAGCGATTTGAAGGCGCTGACATAGATGTAGACCGGCACCGTGTTGGTCGAGCCGGCCGGCCCGCCCTCCGTCATCACGAAGATCAGGTCGGCGAAGGTGGCGATCCAGATGGTGCGCAACATCACGGTGATGGCGATGGTCGGCGCCAGAAACGGCAGCGTCACCTTGGTGAAGCGCTGCCAGGGCGAGGCTCCATCGATAGCCGCTGCCTCATGCAGTTCCGATGGAATGGATTTCAGTGCCGCCAAGAGGGTGATGGCAAAGAACGGAATGCCGAACCAGATATTGGCGACGATCGGCCCCCACATGGCGGTAGAGGGATCAGACAGCACATTGGTTGGCTGGGCTTTCAGCCCCAACGCAAACAGCCAGTGCGGCAGCGGGCCGATGATCGGATTGAACAGCCAGGCCCAGGTCAGGCCTGACAGGAAGGACGGCACCGCCCAAGGCAGGAAGACCAGGGCTTGTACTGCCTTGCGGCCGCGAAACGGCTTGTCGAGCAGGAGCGCCAGGCCAAGGCCGAGGAAGAACTGGAAGAAAAGGCTGGCGACGGTCCACCACAACGTGTTGACCAGCGCCTGCCCCAGCACCTGATCCGACAGCATCGCCTGATACTGCCCGAGCCCGACATATTCGGACTTGAACGCTGAGAATTTGCGGAAGGAGTAGCTGATGCCGATGACCAGCGGCACCAAAAGCACGACGACCAGCAGGATGATCGCCGGGCTGAGATAGAGCCATGGCTCGATGGCGGTGTGGGATAGCCGCTTGCGACGCGGCTTGCCGGCGGATCGTATTTCGGACACGGCGTAGGTCATTGGCTGAGGATCGGCTCCCTGGAGCGGCGTCTGGAACAGCGTCCTTCTCCCCGTTCACGGGGAGAAGATGCCGGCAGGCAGATGAGGGGCAGCGCGAACAATCGAGGCATAGCGCCGCCCCTCATCCGACCCTATCGGGCCACCTTCTCCCCCTAGAACGGGGAGAAGGAAAAAAGAGGCGCTTACTTCTTGTTCTTCGCCAGCCAGTCCTGCTGTTCCTTGGTCAGGAAGGCAGCCCATTGGTCGGCGACGTCCTTGGCCGTCTTCTGGCCAAGCAGCACTTCCTGAAAATTCTTGATCGCCACCTGGTCGACGAAATTGCCGAGGTTCTCCAGATGCGTCGGCGGGGTGACCATTTCATATTTGGAGCTGTCGCTGAGCTCCGTGAACCAGCCCTTGAACTGCTCCGTCTTGAAATGGGGATCCTGGTCGGCGCCGTTGTGGATCGGGACGACGCCGACTTCCTTGGCCCATTCCAGATTGTCCTTCGGCGACAGAAGCGTCGCCATCAGCTTCCAGGCGTCGTCCTTGTGCTGCGAGTTGGCAAACATCGCCCAGCCGGCATAGCCCAGCGTCGGATAGGATTTGCCGCTCGGCCCGACCGGCAAAGGCGCCACGGCGAAATCGTCCGCGCTCATTTTGTCGGCGATGCCGAGCAGCGCGTCCGGATCCTGGTTGAGCATGGCACAGGTGCCGGAATAGAAGCCGGTGACCGTTTCGTTGAAACCCCAGCTCACCGCATCCTTCGGCGCCAATCCGTCCTTGTACATGTCGGCCAGCATCTGCAGGCCCTTGACCGAGCCTTCTTCGTTGATCGTCGAAGTGCCGTCCTCGTTGAAGTAGCCGCCCTTGCCGGCAGCAATGTTCATGAACATGTGCATGCCGTTGAAGGCGCCCGGCCCGCCGCGCAGGCAGTAGCCGTACTTCCCCGGGAGCGCGGAAATCTTCTTGGAATCGGCGATGAAATCGTCGAGCGTCGCCGGCGGTCCGTCGAGGCCGGCCTCCTTGAACAGCTTCTTGTTCCAGAACAGCGCGTTCACATAGTAGCCGTAGGGGATCATGAACTGAGTGTTGTTGACGGTCGAGCCGAACTGCTTGGCGCGGTCGCCGAGCGTCTTGGCATCATCCCATTTGGCCATATAGGGGCCGAGATCCTCGAGCTGGGCATTGTTGGCATAGAGGCCCATCCAGCGTTCCGGCATTTCGACGATGTCAGGCGTATCGCCGGCCTGCACCATGGTCAGAAATTTCTCGAACGCCTGGCCCCAGGGCAGCGAGATAAGCTCGACCTTGATGCCCGGATTGGCTGTTTCGAATTCGGCGATCTGCTTCTTCAGGAATTCGGTGCGCGGCGGGCTGGTGATGACTTCGACCATTTTCAGGGTCGAGTCGGCCACGGCATTTCCGGCGGAAATCGCCAGCCCCGCAACGGTGGCCAGCATGACGGTCAGTTTTTTCATGTTCAAGACTCCCATTTTGAACCCGCTTGTTATTTTCTGGCTTTTTCGAAGGCCTGGGCGACGTCAGCCCACAGGTCTTCGACACTCTCCAATCCGACATTGAAGCGGATGGTTCGGGGGCTGACGCCGAAGCGCGCCATCGAATTCAGGCCCGGCGTCTGCTCCAGCGACGCCTTGGCCGGTACGACCAGGCTTTCATGCCCGCCCCAGCTGACGCCGATGCGGAAATATTTCAGTGCGTCGACGAAGACGGGGATGTCGATCTCGTCCGTCACCTCGAAGGAGAACAGACCGGCATAGCCGGCCAGCGTCGCCTTGCCCGGGTGGTTCGAATAGATGGGGTGGTTGACCCGCTCGACACTGGCATGCGCCTTCAGCCGTTCGGCGATGGTCAGGCCGCTCTTCATGTGGTGCGGCAGGCGCAGCGGCAGCGTGCGCAGGCCGCGCAGCAACAGCCACGCCTCGAACGGTGACAGCTTGCCGCCGAGATAGGAATAGGTCTGCTCGTTGATGTGCTTGATATGAGCAGCCGAACCCGCCACCACGCCCGCGACGGTGTCGCTGTGGCCGCCAAGGTATTTCGAGGCCGAATGCAGCACCAGGTCGACGCCATGCGTGATCGGCTTCTGGAACACCGGCGTCGCCCAGGAATTGTCGATCGTGGTGACGATGCCCTGTTCCTTGGCCAACCGTGTCAGATGCGCGATGTCCTGCAACTCGAACATCATCGAGGTCGGGCTTTCCAGATAAAGTAGCTTGGCGCCGGGAAGTGCCGCCGCGACCGCATCCGGGTCGGAGCCGTCGACATAATCGACCTTGATGTTGAGCCGCGGCAACAACCGCTCGAACAGCCGGTAGGCATCGCCATAGCAATTGCGCACCGCCACGATGCGCTCGCCTGCCCCAACGAACGCAAGCACCGTGGCGCTGATCGCCGCCATGCCACTGGAAAAGCCGCGCGCTGCTTCTGCGCCTTCGAGCGCGGCGACACGCGCCTCGAACTCCATCACCGTCGGATTGTCGCCACGCGAGTAGATCGGCTGCTTTCGTTTGCCGGCAAAGGTATCGGCCATCTCGGCATAGTTGGCGAAGGTGAACAGCGAGGTCTGGTAGATCGGCGGCACCACCGCACCGCCGGGAAACGGTTCGTCATGCGCCAAAAGTGTTGCCGCCTCCAAGAGATAGTCGTGATCGAAACCGGATGGATGCTCGTTCATGTCTGGCTCGAAAGTTTGAGTTTGGCCGCACCGCGCTTGAGATCGTCCTCGACGGTGGCGATCAGCTTGAGCGCTTCGGCGCGGGCGCCCTGCGGGTCACGGGCTGCGATGCATTCGTAGATGGTGCGGTGATAGGGAAAGCTGGCATGGCCGAAATCGCGAACGCCGAGCGGATGCTCCCAGAAGCGGTGGAACAATTCGTACATGGCGGCGATGATCTGCTCGAACAGCGGATTACCCGAGGCCCGGTAAATCGCCTGGTGGAACTCCCAATCCTCTTCCGACGACATGCCGTCGCGCGTGCGGAACGCCTGCTCCATGATGTCGAGCTTGCGTGCAATTTCGGCGATGTCGGCCTGGCTGGCGCGTTCGGCGCAAAGTGCTGCGGCCTCCGCCTCCAGCGCGCGGCGGATCTCCATCGTCTGCATCAGGCTGGTGAAATCATTGCCGCCCGCCAGCGTCAGCGGCATGTGCAGCATATCGTGTGAAACAGCCGCCTTGAGATAGGTGCCGCTGCCCTGCCGGCGCTCGACGAGGCCGAGCCCTTCCCAGCGTGTCAGTGCCTCGCGCACGGTGTTGCGGCTGACCTTCAGCCGCTCGGCCAGAATGCGTTCGGTTGGAAGCCGCTCGCCCGGCTGCAAGGCCTCGGCGCGAACAAAGCCCACCAACGCCTTCAGCACGGCGTCGTCGCGCGCCGTGGTCTGAATGGGTGGCAGGCTGTTCTGGTCCACATTTCCTCCAAGTGGTCCAATGGTCCAACCAATTTCTGCACAGAAGGAAGCTCCTGTCAACCAACTGTCAGGAGCACTGTCGGAGGGAGGGACGCGATACTCTCAAGGCGATCGCGCGGTCGCGCTTCGATCGTGTCTGCTAACCTGCGGTGGCAGGCGGCCCGAACCAGGTGGTCAGCGCGTCCACCAGGCCCTGTTGGGTTCCCGCCCCGGCCCAAGCCACATAACCATCGGGCCGGATCAAGACCGCGTCGGGCGAAACGACCGTCCCGAGAGCCGGGAGGTCCCAGATACCGGCGTAACCGGCGTCGATCTGCCGGACCCGATCAGCCCAGGACGCGATGTCCAGCCTGCCGGGCTCACCGAGGTTGAGCAGCACGGGCCGCGCGTCGTGCAGCAAGGTGAAGACCCGCAACCGTCCGCCGGCGGTGGTCAGATCGAGATCTGGCATTCGCCGCCCAAGCAGTGGATGCCCCTCGCCAAGGTCGTAATGAACACCCAAACCAGACATCTCCGCGGCGATTTTCTTGCGGGGTTCATCCATGCCGAGCAACTCGGCAACGGTGTCGGCCAAGGCCTTGCTGCGGTCATCCGTGCGGCGAAGCGCAACCTGCGCCATCGTGTTGCGCAACACGCGGGCGGCGACCGGATGGCGCTCGGCGTGATAGCTTTCGAGCAGGCTTTGCGGCGATGTCCCCTTGATGATTTGGGCCAGCTTCCATCCAAGGTTCACCGCATCCTGCACGCCGATGTTGAGGCCCTGTCCGCCGATCGGCGGATGGATGTGCGCGGCATCACCCGCCAGCAGCACGCGCCTGTCGCGATATGCGGTGGCCTGGCGCGTCATGTCGGTGAAGCGGGAGAGCCAGGTCGGGCTGTGGACCCCGAAGTCGGTGCCGTAGACGGCAGTCAGCGCCTCGCTGAGCTCGCGCAGGGTCGGTTCGCCGCGCGCCTCCAGGCGGGGCTCCGTCAGCACGACGCCAACCTTCTTGCCGCCCTCGATCTTACCCAGGGCATGAATTCCGGAGGCGTTGCTGCGGAAGCCCCATGCCGGTTCTTCCGACATTTCGACCTCGGCAATCATCCAGCTCATCGTCGGATCCCATCCGGCGAACTCGATACCGGTCGCCTTGCGAATGGTGCTGCGGCCTCCGTCACAGCCGACCAGATATGCGGCCCTCAGGCGGTGACCGGTGGACAGTTCGACGTCGACGCCGCTGTCGTCCTGGGTAAACCTCGTAACCTCGTGTCCGCGAGAGATCGGTACCTTCAACTCGCCGACCCAGTCGGCCAGGATGCGCTCGATGTGGTTTTGCCGCAGCGCCAGCAGATAATTGTGGCGCGTGGGAAAATCGCTGATGCCTAACCGGATCATGTGGAAGCCCGCGGACGGCGATATCTGTCCCTGTGAAAGAAACCGATCCACAATTCCGCGCTGGTCGAGCACCTCAAGAGTGCGCGCATGCAGGCCGCCTGCGCGCAATCCTGCCAATTTCTGATCCGGTCGCCTTTCGAAAATGGCAACGTCCACGCCTGCCAGCGCCAGTTCGCCTGCCAGCATCAATCCCGTCGGACCACCCCCGGCGATCACAACCGCATGATCTGAAATCATTATCATAACTCCCGTTTTCCGCACCTGGCTTGGGTCGCGGTTTTACGGGAGGAGCCGGGTCTTGCCACAAGCCCCTTGTGCGCCATATCTATGAAATGGAAGGGTGCTCTTCCCCTCATCGTTGGCTGCTCTCAAAGCGAAGCTGTGTTGGAACGGCTAGAACGCAGATTCTTCCGTGCTTTAGCACGGAGTTCTGATGTTCTTTTGGAGAGAAGGGGGCCGGTCGGCGTTTGGCAGCGGTACGAGGAGGCCACTATGTGCCAGCGCCGGCCGGCCGACCCCACGGACCCAGGAGATGCGGCGGACCTGAGCATCATGGGGTATTCCCAGGATCGGAGCCGGTTTTCTATCCTCGTGCCGGCTTCGTCTTGGCCTGCACAGTTGCGCAAGAGTTTATGAAAATCAACAGTTTCTTAACCAAGGCTCGCGAATCGCTTGGATTAAGGTAAACGGGTAACCCTGTCGGGTTGACAGGATAATCGGGGCTGGATCGCTACGCCGCCTTGGCGACGACGCGATTTCGGCCGCCGCTTTTGGCTTCGTAGAGCGCGAGATCGGCACGCTTCATCAGCGCCGCCACCGTGTCCACGCCCTTCAGCACCGACGACACGCCGACGCTGACCGTGACTTCGATCGCCTTGCCGTCCTGCCCGATGGCGAAAGCCGCCTGGGCGATTTCGGCGCGAATGCGCTCGGCTACCTTCTCGGCCACCGCGCCCTCGGTGTCCGGCATCACCACGACGAACTCCTCCCCGCCAAAACGGCAGGCAAGGTCGATACCCCTGACATTCTTGCGCAGCCGTCGTGCGAATTCCCGCAGAACCTCGTCGCCGCCGTCATGACCGTGCGCGTCGTTGATCGCCTTGAAGCGGTCGAGGTCGGTGATCATCACCGACAGCGGCCGGCGCCGCGCCACGGCGCGATCGAACAGCGTCTGCAGGTGGCTGTCTAGATAGCGGCGGTTGTGCAGCCCGGTCAGTCCATCGGTCACCGCCATTTCGATGGTTTGGGTGACGCTGGCGCGCAGCTGGTCGTTGTAACGCTTGCGGCGCACCTGGGTGCGCAGCCGCGCCGTCAATTCCTGCTGGTCGATCGGCCGCATCAGATAATCATTGATGCCGAGTTCGAGGCCGCGGATGATGCGTTCCTCCTCGCCCTCCTCCGCCAACAGGATGATCGGCACGAAACGGGTGCGATCGAGCGAGCGCAACTGCGAACAGAGCCTCAGCGGATCGAAATCGGCGAACGCGGTCGAGATCATCACGCATTCATAGGACGTCTCGGCGGCCTGGAAGAAACCGGCATGCGGATCATGTGTGACGTCGAGATCGGCCCGGTCGCGCAGCATCTTCTGGATGCGCTCGACGGATGATTTGCGTTCGTCGATCAAAAGCACCTTGGGCGTCGTGTCCTCGGATGCGAAATTGCGGCTGAGCAACTCCTCGATGCCGATGTTGCGCGTCGTCGAGGCGCGCAGCCGCAACTCGTCGGTGAGCGACTTCAGGCGAACCAGGCTCTTGACGCGCGTCATAAGCTGCAGGTCGTTGACCGGCTTGGTCAGGAAGTCGTCGGCACCGGCCTCGAGCCCGCGGACGCGGTCGGAGACCTGATCGAGCGCGGTGATCATCACCACCGGAATGTGCGATGTCGCCGGATCGCTCTTCAGCCGCCGACAGACCTCGAAGCCGTCCATGTCCGGCATCATCACGTCGAGCAGCACGACATCGACCTTGCCGTTCTCACAGGTCTCGATCGCATCCGGCCCGTTGGTGGCGGTCAGCACTTCGAAATATTCGGCCAGCAGCCGCACTTCCAGCAGCCGCACATTGGCAGGGATATCGTCGACGACGAGGATCCGCGCAGTCATTTCACAAGGCTCCGGCTCGGCTGAAGGGGCACATCACGCATCGCCCAGATAGGATTTGATGGTTTCGATGAAACGCGGCACCGAGATCGGCTTAGAAATATAAGCCTCGCAGCCGCCCTGGCGGATACGTTCCTCGTCGCCCTTCATGGCGAAGGCGGTCACCGCAATGACCGGGATGACGTGCAGTTCGTCGTCTTCCTTCAGCCATTTGGTCACTTCAAGCCCCGACACTTCAGGCAATTGGATATCCATCAGGATCAGATCCGGCCGGTGCTGGCGCGCCAAATCGAGCGCTTCCAGACCGTTTCGGGTGCGCACGGTCTCGTAACCGCTTGCCTCGATGAGGTCCCGAAAGAGCTTCATATTGAGCTCATTGTCTTCGACGATCATAACCTTCTTCGGCATCGATTTCCCGTCCCGGCTGCCCTTCCGCTTCGAAGGCAACCGTCATGCGCCCATGTCTGAACGCATCAAACCCTGCTTCACTTTACGGCAATATGATTGACGAAACGGAAATCCGCGGCTGGAAAACAGCGCGAATTCCACCTCGTCCCCTGCGCGTCCAAAGGGCGCGCCACGCTCTAATGGCTTGCCGCAAGCAACTCTTGCCATTACTGCGGGAGAGACTCATTCCACACACCGAAGGTAGTGATGGCAAACGCAGCGTCAATGCGCGAAGAAGCGGAATCGATTGCCGTGAAGGCCCTGGGCTTCGTCGCCTCCGATCCGGAGCTTCTGCCGCGCTTTCTGGCAATCACCGGCATAGAGGTCCATTCGATCCGCAAAGCCGCCAGCGAGCCGGGTTTTCTGGCCGGTGTCCTGCAGTTCATCCTCGCCCACGAGCCGACTCTGATGCGCTTTGCCGAGGAAACCGGCACCCCGCCGGCGGCTGTCGGCAAAGCCTTGCGGTCGCTGCCGCTGGGCGACGACAGCCACGAGCATTCCATATGAGCGATGATCCGGAAACCGCGCGCCAGATCGAAGAACTGGCAGCCGACGACCGACCCTTGCTTGTCCTCGATGTCGACGATGTCGTGCTCGAATTCATCCGACCGTTTCCGAATTTCCTCAAGGCGCGCGGCTATGGCCTGACGCTGGCCTCGTTCCGGCTGACCGGCAACATCGCAGAGACCGCCAGCGGCCGCCTGATCGAACAGCCCGAAGTCACGGCACTGCTGGCCGATTTCTTTGACGCGCAAGCCGATTGGCAAAACATTACTGACGGCGCGTCAGAAGCCCTGGCAGGGCTTGGCGATCGCGCGGAAATCATCTTGCTGACGGCCATGCCGCACAAACACCGTGCCGTGCGTCGCGTCCATCTCGACGCGCTTGGGCTGAGCTACCCGCTTCTGACCACTGAAATGGCCAAAGGACCGGCAGTGGCCAAGCTTCGCGGCAAGGTCGGCCGACCGGTGGTCTTCGTCGACGATCAGCCGCACAATCTGGCGTCGGTACGGGAATCGGTCGCCGACGCCGAACTGTTCCACCTGATGGCCGACAATTCGCTGCGCGCATTCCTGCCGCCGGTGACGGACGATGTGGTCGTCGTCCAGGACTGGCACGAGGCAGCGCCCAAGATCGCAAGCGCGCTGGGGCTCTGAACTCCAGCTTCAGGGTTCAGTTCGCACCTGCGCCGCCGCTGTCGTCTCCGCTGTCATCGGCGCCGTCACCATCATCCATGCTGTCGTCCACGGCCGGATCGGCGGGCTTCAGCATGACGCCATTGACGGTGACCGAGCCATCGGCCTTGGCATTGACGATCCATTCCAGCCGGCCATCGGGCAGCGTCTTGCCAAAGCCCTTCGCCATGAGAGCGACTGGCACGTATCGGCCAACCTCCGGTTCCGACTTTGCCGCTTCCTGCAGGCCTTCGACAAGCTTGTCGAAGCCGGCGACATCGACGGTTACGCTTCCTTCGGGCTTTTCGCCTGGGAATGTCATCTCGCCTTCCAGCGCGATCTCCGTGTCCTTGTTCTTCACGGTGCTGTGGCCAAGCACGACCTTCGGCATCTTGGCCAAGAAGTCGACTTTAAGCTGCTCGCCGAATTCGGCCGACAGAGGCGGATTCTTATTGAGATCAAAGGCTTCGATCGCCTTCTTCGCCATGCTGTCGAGATCGATATTGGCGCCGCCAAAGTTCAAATCGACATCGGTGGGTAACAACCCCACGCTCCAGCTCGGCAGAAGCTGGGTCGGCACGCTCAGCCCCGATGCCTTGATGCCGTACGTGATCGTCCCGTTCTGGGCCACGCCATCGGTGCCGAACACGGTGCTGAGCTGGGTGGCGCCGAAATTGCCGACCGGGCTTTCCACCGCAAAATCCTTGAAACCGTAGGTCCCGTCGATACGCTGCCAAAGCGGCAAGGCGGCGAGCAGAAGCGATTTGAGCTGCGCCTGGTTGGCCTTCAGCGTCGCCTCGTCCTCGTTGGCCACCGCAAATGCCAGGAGATCGAGCAATGGCTTGGTCCGCACGCCCTTGCCGCTGGCTTCGACCGACAGTTCCGGCGACCTGACGCTGACCGGGAATTTCAACCCGCTCTCCGGATCGTCGAAATTGATCGCTTCGACAAAGCTCGACACCTTTTGCGAGGTTGTGAAATCGACGCCCCCGGCCGCCGACTTGGTCGCGGCAACGGTCGCGACGCCGGCGCCCGTGCTGGCTTCCATGCGCTGCTTGGCATCCTTCGATGCCATCGTCACGCCGGCCATCGAGCTGGTGCCGCTGGTAAAGGCCGCCAGATTTGGATCGTAGACGCCCGAACCCTTGCCGTCCTTGATCGAAAACTGAGTGCTTTGCAGCCCCTCGGGTCCATTGAACTCGAAGGAGGCGGTTTGGGAGAAATCCATCGAGACATCCCAGGACCCGTCGCTGCGCGGCTTGACCATCAGGGCATAGGGCGCGAAGTCGAACTTCAGCAGTTTCTGGTCCGGAAACGATGCGGCAAGTGCCTTGAAATCGAACAGGATCCTGTAGGCGCCACCTTCAAGCGAAACCTTCAAAATGCCTTTGTCGATGGCCTGCTTGCCGACATAGCGGGACAAGTCGTCGGACAATTGCTTCGCACCCTGACTGTCGACGGTCTGACCGAACGCAGGCGCGCTCAACGCAAGGAGGAAAACGAATGGCAGGGCACGGTTCACGCGAATTCTCCGTTTGACCTAATGCATGTCGCCCAAAGTGGGTCCTGGTTTGGGAGAACGACATGCATAAACAAAACCCCAAAGCGCATGCGCTTTAGAAGGTACGTCCGTCTGGTATGAAATTACTGCTGCAACCGCAAGGTGAGATCAACAAGCCACGAGCGGACCTCATCAAAGCACCAGCCGCATCAGCGGGCGGCCGGCCTTGCGTTCCACCAGCCGCTCGAAACCCGCCTTCTCGAAGATCCGCGACGAGCCGACGAACAGGCCGATCGAGCGCGAATCGCGAGACAGGTCCATCGGGCACGCCTCGAGCAGCCGGGCTCCATTCTGGCGGGCGAAATCGATGCCGCCTTCGACGAGGCGATGCGTGATGCCCCTGCCGCGCGCCTTGGCGCGGATGAAGAAGCAGGAGATCGCCCAGACG
>NZ_RZOL01000146.1:0-13968 GCF_004022985.1 Mesorhizobium sp. M7A.F.Ca.ET.027.02.1.1
TGCCGGCTGCTCGACGG
Source organism: Mesorhizobium sp. M7A.F.Ca.ET.027.02.1.1 (assembly GCF_004022985.1). Taxonomy (NCBI): domain Bacteria; kingdom Pseudomonadati; phylum Pseudomonadota; class Alphaproteobacteria; order Hyphomicrobiales; family Phyllobacteriaceae; genus Mesorhizobium; species Mesorhizobium sp. M7A.F.Ca.ET.027.02.1.1. The sequence continues at coordinate 18 of NZ_RZOL01000146.1, forward strand.
TGAGCGCAGTGCAGGCGTGAGCCTGACCGAAAGCTATGCAATGTGGCCGGGTTCCTCGGTATCAGGCATCTATCTGGCGCATCCAGAAAGCTATTATTTCGGCGTCGCCAAGGTCGAACGCGACCAGGTCGAGGACTATGCACGCCGCAAGGCGATGCCGCTGGCCGAGGTAGAGCGCTGGCTTGGCCCCATCCTCAACTACGTGCCGGCACACTATGCCGAGGCGGCTGAATAGCGACGCGAACGCTATCATCATTTCGCTCTGACGGTCGTCGTTGATCTCTTGACTCTATCCTCCCAGGGGGGATAGTCGGGCGGTATGTCCGAAGGTATTCACACATCCCACCCTGCCATTTTAAAGCGGCTGAAACGCGCGCAAGGGCACCTAGCTTCCGTCATTGCCATGTTCGAAGCGGAACGCCCCTGCGTTGATCTTGCGCAGCAACTATACGCGGTCGAAAGCGCCATCAGCAGCGCGAAACGCGAGCTGATCCACGATCACATCGAGCATTGCCTGACCGACAGCGCTGAACCGAGCGGCAGCTCTCTGGCGGAACTCAAGCAGTTGGCGAAATATCTATGAACCATACGGGCGCACGCATCCTTGACTGGTTTGGGTTCGGACCAAGCGGCCATGCCACGCACGCTGATCACGGTCATGGCACAGGGCCGCATGGTCATTCCCACGGCGTCATCGATGCGACCATCGCCACAACTGACCGTGGCATCTGGGCCATCAAATGGTCATTCGTCATACTGGCGGTTACAGCGGCGCTGCAGGTTGTTGTTGTGATGCTGTCTGGCAGCGTGGCGCTGCTGGCCGACACGATCCACAACATCGGAGACGCCACGACCGCCATTCCACTGTGGATCGCATTCATGCTGGCGCGCCGCAAGCCGTCGCAGACCTTTACCTATGGTTTGGGCCGCGTCGAAGATCTGGCAGGGATCATCATTGTCCTGATCATTTTGTTTAGCGCCATCGTCGCTGGCTATCAGGCCATCGACCGTCTGATAAACCCCCAGTTGGTTACCCATCTGGGTTGGCTGACGGCGGCCGGCATTGTCGGGTTTCTTGGCAATGAAGTGGTTGCCGTGTTCCGGATCCGGGTCGGTCGGGAGATCAACAGCGCGGCGCTCGTCGCAGACGGCTACCACGCCCGCACCGACGGTCTCACCAGCCTTGCCGTTGTCATCGGTGCGCTGGGCGTTTGGCTCGGCTTTCCCTTGGCCGACCCGATTATTGGCCTGCTCATCACCGCTGCGATCTTCGGCATCGTTTGGCAATCGGCACGCTCGGTGCTTACTCGCATGCTTGACGGTGTCGAACCCGGCGTCATGGGCGAAATCCGGCATGCCGCCGAGCATGTGCCAGGCGCGCAGATTGTCGAGGCGAAAGCTCGTTGGATTGGCCACAAGCTGCACGCAGACATTGCCATCTCGGTCGACGAAGCTTTGCCTGTTTCCGAGGCCAGGAAGATAACGGCCGCTTTGGAAGATGAACTGTTCGAGCACATGCCGGCTCTTGCAGCTGCCAACATTCGGTTGGCCACCGCAAATGAACAACACGACGATCCGCATCCTCACGGGCATGATCACGGTGAACACCACGGCCACCACCATTGAGGGTCGCGAAAAAACCACCGGCGTCGGCTAACCTCGACTGATGTTCCAGACGCTTGTTGAGTTTCAACGCACCATATATCTGGCGTTCGCCGACCAGATAAAACTGCTCTCGGCTGGAGGCGATTGGCTGGCGTTCCTGGCCTTCCTGCCAATGGGGGTCTTGTTTGGAGCCGCACATGCTTTGACGCCCGGTCACAGCAAAGCTATTTTGGCGACCTACCTTGCCGGCTCCGATGCGAAGGTTTCGCGCGGCCTCTTGGTGTCGGTTACTCTGTCCTTCACTCACGTGGCAATCGCGGTTCTGATCGCCGTGCTTTCGCTGCCGCTTGTCTCGATCGCGTTGAGTAGTGTTGGGCGCGCGCCACTCCTCGAGAACATCAGTCGCGGCCTGCTCGGGCTGATCGGCGTCTGGATGATATGGCGCGCATTGAACCATGGCCGGCATCACAAGCATGAGGGCGAGGCTGTTGGTGTCATGGCCGGTTTGATACCCTGCCCGCTGACCCTCTTTGTCATGACGTTCGCGATTTCCAGAGGCGTACCGGGCGCCGGTATTCTGTTCGCGATCACCATGATGCTGGGTGTGGCACTGACCTTGTCTTGTGTGGCGATCGCTTCAATCCTGTTCAAAGAGCGACTGGTGCACTTTTTCGACAGCCGTCCGCGCCTGTTCGATGTCATCTCACGTACGATTGAAGGGGTGGCTGGCTTTGCGCTCGCTTGCATAGCCGTCTGGCAAATCTCATCTTCGGCTGTCTGATCTCGATGAGTTCTCACCAGCCTGTCGAAAACAGCGCAAGCGAACGTCATCTTGTCGCCATGACATCGTCGGGACACGATGTGCCAATACCGGCATCTGCGCTGGTGGCTGGCCGATAATCCAACACATCGATAAATCCAGGGCAGCCGTCTTTACAGTTGGAGCGCCGAATGACCTTACTCACACGCCGCAGGCTTTTGAAGACGGCTGCGGTTGCCGGCGCGGGCGGGATCGGGCTTTCGGCGATGGGCCGGCTTGGTGGCTGGGCCGCCGCGACGCCTGAGCCGGTGGTTTTGCAGACGGCAAAGATCCGGGCGAAGCTGATGGATGTCAGCCAGACCAGGGATGTGCTGACCTATGGCAACGCCGGGATGCCGCCCGTGCTCAGAATAAAAAAGGGCGAGCCCTTCGCTGCACGCCTTGTCAACGCGATCGACGATCCGACGACGATCCACTGGCACGGTATTCGCGTTCCCAACAAGATGGACGGCGTGCCGTTTCTGGTCCAGCCCTACGTCTACACCGGCGATCATTTCGACTACGCCTTCACGCCGCCCGACGCCGGCACCTTCTGGTACCACCCGCATTGCAACACGCTGGAGCAGATGGGCCATGGCCTGACCGGCGTGATCGTGGTCGAGAATCCCAACGATCCGAAATTCGATGCCGAAATCGTCCTCAATTTGCGCGACTGGCGCCTCGGTGACGACGGCCAGTTCATCGACCAATTCCGGCCGCGCGATGCCGCGAGAACCGGCACTTACGGCACGGTGCGCACCGCCAATTGGCTCGACCAGCCGCAATATGATGCGCCGGCCGGCGGACTGGCGCGGCTGCGCGTCGCCATCACCGACGTGACGCGTATCTACGCTTTTCGCGTCGACGGTGCGCAGGCGAGTGTCATGGCGCTCGACGGCAATCCGGTGCCTGAGCGTTTTTCGCCCGATGCCTTGCTGCTTGGACCCGGCCAGCGCATGGAGCTGGCGATACGCATGCCCGACGAGGAAGGCGCGATCGTCAGCTTGAGGGACGTCAGGGGCACCAAGCCAAAAATCCTGGCAACCCTGCGCGCGACAGGAAAATCCCTCAAACGGGACATTCGCGATGTTGCTCCGCTGGAGCTCAATCCGGTGGCGGAAGTGGATCTCGCCAGTGCCAGGCATATTTCCCTGGCACTGAGCGCCACGGCGGAAAACGTCCCGAGCGATGGCATCTGCGGTTCGCTTGGCTATAGTTTCTGGGCTCTCAACAAAGTGCCGTGGCCTGGTGACACCAAGGATCCGACCGCGCCGCTGGCCGAATTGAAGCTTGGCCAAAGCTACGTCATCGACATGGAGAACCTGACGCCGCAATCCCATCCGATGCATCTGCACGGTATGAGCTTCAAAGTGCTGTCATCCTCGACGCGCCAGGTTCAGCCTGTGATTTCCGACACCTATCTCATTCAGCCCAACGAGAAGGTTCAGCTCGGCTTCGTCGCCGACAATCCCGGCGATTGGCTGCTGCACTGCCACATCATCGAGCACCAGAAATCGGGAATGACGAGCTACGTCAGGGTGGTGTGAAGCCGCGTCAGCCTGCGCGTAGCGTCTGTGCCGTCATTTGCGCAACTGCGCCTCGATCTCGTCGAGCACCTTGTCCTTGCCGATGCCGGTGAGGAAGGCGAGGCCCTTGATCACCGGCTTGGTGACCGAAGCGGAGATCGGGGTGGTTGCGACGATGAAGTCGACATTGTCGGCCAGTCCGGCCACTTCGGTGGCCTTTGCCTGCTGGGCATTGAAGGTGAGGCCGCGTTTCTTCATTTCCTCGGTGACGGCGACATTGACCGCGGTCGAGGTGGCGATGCCCGTGCCGCAGGCAAAGAGAATGGTTTTCTGTCTGGACATCTCTGCTTCTCCTTGTTTCAGCCGAGTACGGCTCGCACGTCTTCGAGGGTTCTGGCCGACCTCAAATCATCCAAGGCTTGCGGGTTCTGGATGGTGGCCATGACGGCCTGCAGCGCCTCAATCTGCTTGTCCTTGTCGTTGATGGCAAGCAGGAAGACGAAGCCGACCGGCAGCATCTCGTCGGGATCCTCCATGTTGGCGAAGGTCACTGGTTGCTTCAATGTGCCCATCGCGATGCCAGGCTTCAGCACATGCTCCGGATCGGTGTGCGGCACCGCGACATTATCGGAGCGTTCCAGCGGCAGTCCGGTCGGGATGGCCAATTCGCGGCGCACGACCGCGTCGGCATAGCTGTTTTTGACATAGCCAAGTCTCTCCAGCCGGCCCGCCAGAATGCGGATGATCTCCTCATTGGTCGAGGCATCGGATCCGAGCACGATCGCGTCAGGGTCCAGAAGCTGCATGAGTCCGTCGGACATTCTTTGCTCCGTCTATGAAATCGTGCGCCCCGGGAAGGGCGCACGATCGGTTTAAAGGGTGGACGCTATCAGGTTCAGGCCGTCTCTTCGGCCGGCTCGTCCTCGGCGCCCGCGGCCCGCTCCCAGCCGAGCGGATTGCGGCGGTAGAGGACAAACAATGCCGCGATGACCACCGCGATCACGATGATGCCGACAAGCCCCATCCCCTGGATAGCCTCGATGACCACGTAAGGCACCCACAGGAAGCCGTCGACCACCGAGGTGATCTGTAGTGCGTCCGCCGGCAGCTTGAAGCCCGACGAGACTGCTGCGCTGGTGAACAGCGGCGCCAGCGCGTTGGCGACGTAGAAGCCGATGGCCAGCGTCACCGTGCCGATCACCACCATGCGGAACACGTTGCCTTTGACCAGCGGCGCGGTCATGGCGACGATGAAGGGGATGACCGCGAGGTCGGCGAACAGGATGACGCGGTTGCCCGGCAGGATGATGGACAGAATGATCGCGATCGGCACCAGGATCAGCGACGACGAGATCGCGGCCGGATGGCCGATCAGGATCGCCGAATCGAGACCAACGAGAAGCTCTCGGTCACCGGTGCGCTTGCGCACGAACGCCTGTGCCGCGTCGGAGACGGGGATCAGCCCCTCCATCAGGATCTTGACCATGCGCGGCAGCAGCAGCATCACCGCGGCCAGCGTCATGCCGGTGCCCAGGACCTTTGCCAGCACCACGCTGAGATCACCCGCATTGTAGAAGGCGATCGCACCAAGCACGAGGCCGATGATGAGGCCCATCACGACAGGTTCGCCGAACACGCCGAACCTGCGCTCGATGGTGTCGGTGTTGATGTTGATGCGGTTGATCCCGGGAATGCGGTCCATGATCCAGTTGAGCACAATGGCGATCGGCAGGATCTGCGCCGAGGCGAGATGCGGCACGGAAATGCCGGGCACGCCGTAGAACTGCTGCACCGCGCGCGCCGACCAGTCGGCGAACAGCAGCGAGAGTGCTGCGACAAGTGCTGCGACCGCGATGCCATAGGCCAGATTGTCGGTTGCGGCGACCACCAGCGAGCCGACAAAGGCGAAGTGCCAGAAATTCCAGACGTCGACATTGAGCGTGCGCGTCATGCGTGTCAGCAACAGCAGGATGTTGACGAGGATGCCGACCGGAATGACCCAAAGGCCGACCGACGAGCCGAAGGCGATCGCGGCCGCGGAGGGCCAGCCGACATCGATGATGTCGCGATGAATGCCGGTGTTGGTGACGATGGCCTTGGCAACGTCGCCAATCGACGTGAACATGAGGCCAAGCACCAGATTGATGCCGATGAAGGCGACGCCGATGGTGACGGCGGCGCGAAAAGCCTTGCTGACCTTGGCTCCCAGAACCACGGCGATGATGAAAATGACAATTGGCAGCAGGATCGTCGGGCCAAGCGTATCGATGGCCCCTTTTAGGCCCGCGAGAACAGTATCCATTTTTCCTCCCCTGGAGCCGCGAGCCTTCGCTCGACGCCTCGCAATGATGCTCCATCGAGCCTTTGACGCTCTGGCGCAAAGACACTCCCCAATTTGCCCAGAGGCGAATGCTTTCCGACTGTCGCGTCGGTGAACATTTGCCTTTGTTGACAAACGAATGTTTTATTGGGGTTGTCCGCTGCATTGTCAATTGGTTGCGCTTCGGCCAATCGAGCCCCGAAGGACGTCCCTTCCGAGACGATTTCGTGGGAAATTGCCGGTCGCGACCGGGTTTCGTTGGCAAATAGAACCCGTTCCCTGCTATCCGGTCCCAAATCACGAAGCTGTGGACATTCTTGCATGACCAACGTCGCCCTGACCGGCCTTGCCCGCGATCTCGCCAGGCGTGCCGCCGAAGGCCGCCAGGTGCGCATCGGTGTCATCGGCTCGGGCGAAATGGGCACCGATCTGGTCACCCAAGGCATGCTGATGCCAGGCATTTCGATCTGCGCCGTCTCGACGCGCCGCCCGCACACCGCGCGCGATGCCATCCGTATCGCCTATGGCGACGAAGCCATGGCCGTCGAAGCCGACACCGCGTCGAAAGTCACCGGAGCCATCGAGAGCGGCAAGATCGCCATCACTTCGAACGAGATGCTGGTCACCAATCCGTTGATCGACGTCGTCATCGACGCCACTGGCAAGCCGGGTGTCGCCGCCGATTTCGACCTCATGGCGATGGAGCACGGCAAGCATCTGGTGATGATGAACGTCGAGGCCGACGTCACCATCGGCTGCTATCTGAAACAGCAGGCCGACCGGCTTGGCGTCGTCTATTCGGTCGGTGCGGGCGACGAACCGTCGAGCTGCATGGAACTGATCGAATTCGCGTCGGCGCTCGGGCTGACCATCGTCTCGGCCGGTAAGGGCAAGAACAACCCGCTCAACCACAATGCCGTCCCGGACGATTATCGCGCCGAAGCCATCCGCCGCAACATGAACCCGCGCATGCTCGTCGAGTTCGTCGACGGTTCCAAGACCATGGTCGAGATGTGCGCCATCGCCAACGCCACCGGGCTGGTGCCCGATGTGCCCGGCATGCACGGCCCCAAGGCCGATCGCGACGACCTCGCCAAGGTGCTGATCCCGCGCGAGGACGGCGGTCTGCTGTTGAAGAAAGGCGTCGTCGACTACACGATTGGCAAAGGCGTCGCGCCCGGCGTCTTCGTCATCGTCGAGGCGACGCATCCGCGCATCATCGAGCGCATGGACGATCTGCATATCGGCCACGGCCCTTACTACAGCCTGTTCCGACCCTACCATCTGACCTCGCTGGAAGTGCCGCTGACCGCCGCCCGCATCATGCTTTTCGGCAAGCCCGACATGGTGCCGCTGCCGCGACCTGTTGCCGAAGTCTGTGCGGTCGCCAAGCGGGATCTCGCCGCCGGCGAGACCTTCGATGCGATCGGCGAGACCTGTTACCGCTCCTGGACGATGACCGTCGGCGAAGCCCGCGCCCAGCGCGCCGTGCCGGTCGGCCTGCTCGAGGGCGGCAAGGTGCTGAAGCCGGTCAGGAAAGGCGAGTTGCTGACGTCAGACAATGCGGCACCCGACCAGACGACAAGGCTGTTCGCCTTGCGCCGGCTGCAGGATGAGATGCTGTACGGGGCCTGAAAGGACCACGCTGGCGCTGCTACGACAAATGATAGATTGTGGGGCACATGTCGCCAAGGTCGGTCCACATGAACCTTCGAATCAGGAATCCGCTTGCCCGCGAACTGGCTCGCCAGCTTGCCGCCAAGCGCAAGGTTTCCATGACCAGAGCGGTTATCGAAGCGCTTGAAAGTGAACTGAAGCGGGAAAACGCCCGTATGCCTCTGGCGGAACGGCTGGCTGCAATCGCCGATGATTTGAGGTCCAAAGCGGGCAAGGCTGGCCGGGTCGTGAGCAAGAATGAGATCGATGCCATGTGGGGTGGCGGCCAGAATGACGCCTGACAGGTGCACAGGGGTTGTCACGTTGGAAGGCCTGCTGGCAGCTCGGATTTCGTCGTTCGTTTCGATGGATGATCGTAGACATTCGGGATTGACCGGAGCCTTTCCAACTTCGTCATCCACGGGCGGAGCAGGAGCGAAGCGACGTCGGGGAGACCCGAGGATCCATGCCGTGATCTTGGTCGAGGAATGCAGCGGAGCAGAATTCTGCACCGCAGCAGCGCTTTGAAGTCGCGGCATGGATCCTGGGGTCTGCGCCGCGTCGCTGCGCTCCTTGCTTCGCCCCAGGATGACGAAGCGATGTGCATTTCCGCCAAGCCATCAACGCAAGCACGTCCGACCCATCAAAACTTCGGCAGCGGAGGAGTTGACGATTACTTCCCCAGTTCGACAGACCTGAGCCGCGCTGCCTCCACCGCCTGCGTCAGCAGATTGGTCAGCCGGTGCTCGCCCATCAGCACGGCCAGCGCCGCGGCCGTCGTGCCGTTGGGGCTGGTGACCTGCTGGCGCAGCACGCCCGGTTCCTCGCCGCTTTCGGCCGCGAGCGAGGCGGCGCCATAGACGGTCTGCATGGCGAGCAGCTTGGCGGTCGCCGTTGGCAGCCCGGCCTTCTCGGCGGCCACGGTCAGCGCTTCGATGAAATGGAAGATGTAGGCCGGCCCAGATCCGGAGACGGCGGTCACCGCATCCATCAGGCCCTCATCGTCGATGGTGGCCACTTCGCCGCTCGCCGACAAAAGATCGGCGACGAAACGCTTGGTGTCATCCGACACGAGCTTGTTGGAGAACACCACCATCATGCCCTTGCCGATTGCCGCGGGTGTGTTGGGCATGCAGCGCACGATCGGCGCGCGGTTGCCGAGGATTTCCTCGAAGGTGCTGGCCGGCGTGCCGGCGGCGATGCTGACGAAGGTGGTGCGGCCATCGCCGAAACGCTTGTAGGCGGAGGTGACATCGCGGATCACCTGCGGCTTCACCGCGATGACGACGAGATCGGGCACGGCATCGGCCGGGATGCTGCCGGCATCGGCTGATGTCGCGCAGCCCAGCGTGGTCGCGCGATTGCGCAGATCGGCATTGGGCTCGACCACGAAAACCGCCGATGGCGCAAGCTTACCGGATTTCAGCCAGCCTGAGAGCATGGCGTAACCCATATTGCCGCAGCCGGCGAGAACAAGCCTGATCGTCATCAAAAGCCCTCCGAAGGAAGGCCTTCACATAGACGCTGGCGCTTCCCTGGGGAAGCCCTGTCAGGATCGCGAGCCGCGATCGGGATCGCGCACTGCCATCGGCCGCAGCGAGACTTGCCGGAGGCCAAGCACGCCGAGCACGAAGAACAGCCAGACCGGGTCGCCGCGATGGAAGAAGAAGCTTTCGAGAAAAGCGTTCAGCGCCGTGAACAGCACCACCATCATGAAGAAGTCACCGAGAAAAATGTTTTCCCTGCGCAACGGAATGCGCATGTAGTCGCGCAGCGGCGCGATGAGGAAAGTGTAGACCGCCACGCAGAGTGCCGGAATGCCCATCAGCACGGCGATGTCGAGGTAGCCGTCATGGCCGTGCACGATGGTCCGGATGTCCCACGGCCGGTCGAAGGGCTGGTCCTGGTTGAGCAGCAAGGGCGTGCCCCAGAAGCTCTCATAGCCGTAACCGGTCCATGGCTTCTTCGCGAGCATGCTGCCGGCGAACTCCCACAGCGTCGTGCGGCCCGTATAGGTCATGTCCGGGAAATAGATCGCCGCGAGATGTTTTATCGGCGGCAGGAATACGATGCCCAGCGTGCCGACCGCTGTCGCGACGATCGCCAGCGCAAACAGGATCGGCGTGCCGAGCCGCATGCCGATCAGGCTCGGGAACATGACGATCAGGATCGAGAACGGCACCAGGCCGGCTGTCGTCTTGGAGCCGGTGTGCAGCATGAAGATCATCGCTGCCAAGAAGATCCCGGCGCCCCAATAGCGCTGTCCGCGCCGGTAGAGATAGAGGCCTGCGAAGCTGAGGCAGGCCATGATCGGCCCGGCGATGTTCTTGTGGGTGAACACGCCGCGCCACAGGCCGGCATGCTCAGGCTCCTGCGAGTCGGCGGTGTGCATCGCCTCGTGCGGAAAAACGATGAGGCCGAGATAGGAAAGGCCCATGACCACGACGGCGGTGAAGATGATCACCTTCGAGAAGGCTTCGGCGTCGCGCGGCAGAACCAGGATCGTCGCCATTGTCAGGATGCCGATCAGGGTGAAGGAGGCGGCGCGCATGGCCGAAGGCGGATCGGTCGACAGGATCACCGAGAGGAAAAAGAAGCCCAGCATCAGCATCCAGGACGGGCTGAGCAGCGAGCGCACCACACGCGGATCGGCAAAGGCCATCAGCGAGAAGATCGACATGGCGCCGAGCGAACCGAAGCCAAGCTGGTTGACGATGTCGCCGCCTTGACCGGTGAGTTCTGCGCCGCCCGGCTGGAACGGCCGGAAGGACACCATGATGACGGTGAACAGCAGCGCGGCAATGGCGGTCGCCACGCCTTCGCGCGTGAACGCGGCGCTGAGCGGCGCGCGCTCAGTTTTTCTCAGGCTGGCGGTATTGCTCATTGGCATATCCGAATTCGGCCAGCACGCGGCCCAGCGCCACATGGACAGGGTAGATGGCGATATCAGGCGATCCGGTCCGCGCCAGCCGGATCAGGCCGCGAAACGGCGAGGCGGCAAGCAGTGCCAGGCTCTTCAGCAACACTTTGGCGCCGGCCATTGGCGTGCCGGCGCGCTTCTTCTTTTCGACCAGTGTCGAGATCACGCCGTTGCGCAGGCTGCGGGCACGGATCCAGTCGGCTTCGATACGCCGCGCCGGAACGGTTTCCAGCACCTTGGCCTCGGCGCACCAGCCCAGAACAAAGCCCTTTTGGGCCGACCGGCTGAGAAAGTCGGAATCGCCGCCGCCCATGAAGTTGAATCTGAGATCGAGAAAGGGTGGACCCATGGCGATCAGCACGTTGCGCCCGACCAGAAGATTGCCGGACGAATAGAGCGCCGGCACCCGCTTTGTCTCCCGGTAGGGCGGCGCGAACACCGGATGCTCGGCCCATCGCGCATGGGCGGGGTCGGCAAACACGGGCACCTGCGGGCCGCCGACAATATCGGCGCCCAGCGTTTCGGCAGCCCGGCACATCCGTTCCAGCCACTGCGGATCGGCGATCTCGTCATCGTCGATGACCAGCAGATGCCTGAAGTTCGGGAATTGCAGGATGGCCGTCTGCCAGCCGGCATTGTAGGCGCTGCAATTGCCGCGCTCATGCGCGATGATCACCAGGCCCGACATCTCGCCGCGCTCGAACAGCGGCAGCGCTGCCTTGGCGCCGGCCCGCGCCTCGGCTTCGTTCTCCATGATGATCACGGCAAAGCGCCTGCCGGTTTGCTGCGCGCGCAGCGACGCCAGCGTTTCCAGCACCTGCTCGGGACGCTTGAAGGTCGGCAAGGTGACGACGGCTTCGACGGCCTCGACATCAAGCCGCGGCGTGCGTCCCGCGACCGATACCGAACCGTCCGATGGCAAAGGGATCATCCGTGTCCAGCCACATGGTGAGTTGGGCTCTGGTAGCACCACGGTTGATAAGGTTTCGTTAATCACCTTGCACGGAGAACGCCTGCAAGCAGAGGCTTTCGGCCGTCGAATGTGCTGGCTTAATCAAGGGTTCACCGCGCCTTGCTACCGGCTACACCACTGGATATGTAAGATGCATCTGCTGTTCGCCACATCGATCGTGCCCGACGGCGCTCTCGCCTCTGGCTACGAGATCGCCAACGCTGCGATCATCGCCGCCTTGCGGCGCGCTGGCGCGCGCGTAACCGTCATCGGCTTCACCTGGCCGGGGAAACCCGCGGCCGACCCCGAAAACACCGTGGTGCTGGGTGCCATCGACGTGCGCACGGACAATGCCTCCGCGCGGCAGAAGCTGGCCTGGGTCGGCAAGGCGCTGCTTTCGGGCCTCACCTTCGCCTCGGTCAAGCTGCGCGCCGTGTCCGACAGCGATGTTCTCGCTGCCATCGAGCAAGCTGGACCGGTTGACGGCTACGTGCTGAATTCCGTGCAGTTCGCCGGCGCCTTCGAAAAGCTGTTCACCGAGCGGCCTTCGATCTTCGTTGCCCACAATGTCGAGCATCTTTCGGCGCGGGAGAACGCCGCTGCCGCCGGCAGCCTCTTCCAGCGCCTGCTGTTTCGCCGCGAGGCAAGGCTGCTCAAGGCCGTCGAAGAGCGTCTCTGCCGCCGGGCGCGCTTCGTCTTCACCCTGGCCGAGGAAGACCGCGCCGCACTAGGTGTCGCCTCCGACAACCGCTCGGCGGTGCTGCCGCTGGTGACCGGTGCCCTGGCGCCAACCCTGAAAGGCCCGCGCCGCATCGACTGCGACGCCGCCCTGATCGGCACCTGGACCTGGCAGCCGAACCGCATCGGCCTCGACTGGTTCCTGGGCAAGGTCGTGCCGCATCTGCGGCCCGATTTCCGCATCCGCATCGCCGGCCACATGCCTTCGGGCGTCGCGTCCAAGCATCCCGGTGTTGAATTTGTCGGCCGCGTGCCCGACGCGCAGGCTTTCGTGCGCAGTGCAGCCGTCATCCCGTTGATCAGCACCGCGGGCAGCGGCGTCCAGTTGAAGACCATCGAAACCTTCGAACTCGGCCTGCCTTCGGTCGCCACCAGCCGTTCGCTGCGCGGCATCGACCACCGTCCGGCCAACTGCGTCGTCACCGACGATCCCGTCGTCTTCGCCAAGGCTCTCGAGGCTGCGGCCGCCGACATCCGCGACGTCGACGGCAGCGCGTTCCGGGGCTCGCAGGTCAAGGCGCTTGACGCTGCCATCCGGCTCGGCCTCGAAAAGCTTGAGCCTGCCAGGCAGGAGGCGTTTGCATGAACATGCATTCCGCCCGCGCCGCGTTCGGGCTCGACAAGCTGAAGACGATCCTTGGCATCCCGGTGGTTGCGGTCCGCTGGAACGATGCCATCGCCCTGCTGAACCGGTTGATTGCCGAGCGGCGCTTCACCAAGGTCAGTTTCCTCAACGCCCACAACGCCAACATCGCCTATACCGACCCGGTGTTCGCCGGGGCACTCGATGATTTCCTCATCCTGCCCGACGGCATCGGTATCGATCTGGCGGCGAGGCTCCTCTACGGGGCGCCGTTTCCCGACAATCTCAACGGCACCGATTTCGTCCCGGCCTTCCTGCAGGCCTCGACGACGCCGCTGACCGTTGGGCTGCTCGGCGCGACGCGTGTCAATGCCGAAGCGGCTTCGGTCAAGCTGGCCGCCTTGGCGGTGCAGCACAAATTCGTGGTGATCCATGACGGCTATTTCCCTGCTTCGCAGGAGCAGGAAATCGTCGACCGGATCGCCGCGCTTCGGCCCGACGTGCTGCTCGTCGCCATGGGCGTGCCGCGCCAGGAATTGTGGATCGAACGCCACATCGATGCGCGCCACTGCACGCTGCCGATCGCCGTCGGCGCGTTGCTTGATTTCCTGAGCGGCGCGGTGCCCCGCGCGCCCTTGTGGATGCGCCGGCTGCGGCTCGAATGGCTGTTCCGGTTGGCTGTCGAACCGAGCCGCCTGTGGCGCCGTTATGTGGTCGGCAACCCACTGTTCCTGCTGCGCGTCGTCAGGCAGAAATTCTCGCTTGCGCCCGAAGCCGCGGAGGATGTCAAGTGAACAGCAGGTTCGTGCCAGGCACCGCCGTCGGTGTCTGCCGCAGCGGGCCTGGCTCGAC
>NZ_RZOL01000147.1:0-13883 GCF_004022985.1 Mesorhizobium sp. M7A.F.Ca.ET.027.02.1.1
CCATCATCACCCATGGCATGCCCTACCCCGACAATGGCGCCATGGCGGCCGACGTGGAAAAGATCATCACCGATGGCGGCGCCGTGCCGGCGACGATCGCCGTGGTTGGCGGCCGCATCAAGATCGGGCTTTCGGACGGCGAGCGCGAATCGCTGGCGATGACGGGCGACGCCATGAAGCTGTCGCGCGCCGATCTCGGTTTTGCCGTGGCGCAAGGGCGCACCGGTGGCACCACGGTCGCCGCCACGATGATCGCGGCGCATATGGTCGGCATAAAAGTGTTCGCCACCGGCGGCATCGGCGGCGTGCACAAGGGCGCCGAAAAGAGTTTTGATATTTCCGCCGATCTCGACGAGCTGGCGCGCACGCCGGTCATCGTCGTCTCGGCCGGCGCCAAGGCCATTCTCGACATCGAAAAGACGCTGGAAGTGCTGGAGACGCGCGGCGTGCCGGTGGTCGGCCTTGGCTGCGAGACGATGCCAGCCTTCTGGTCCAGGCATTCGCCGTTCCGCGCGCCGCTGACCTTGCACGAGCCGGAAGAGATCGCGCATTTCTACCAGACGAGGGCAGCGCTGGGGCTCGCCGGCGGCATGCTGATTGCCAATCCTGTGCCGGAAAACCATGAAATCCCGGCAGAGGAGATGGCCGGCTATATCGAGGCCGCGCAGAAGGCCGCCGAGGCGCTCAACGTGACCGGCAAGGCGGTGACACCCTTCCTGCTGTCCAAAATCCTCGAACTGACCGGCGGCAAGAGCCTGAAGACGAACATCGCGCTGGTCGAGAATAATGCGCGGCTGGCGGCGAGGATTGCGAAGGCGCTTTAGGGTCACGCAGCGAAGGTTCCCCCTCACCCGGATTCCCAAGACCGAATTGCAAAGAACAGTTCGGGGCAATCCGACCTCTCCCCGAGGGGAGAGGAGCTTGCAGCGCCGACGTCGACCTCTTCTCCCCTCGGGGAGAAGGTGGCCGCGAAGCGGACGGATGAGGGGGTGGCCTCGCGCTTGCGGGAATCTACTTCCCCGCCCGACGCCCCGCCTCATACGCCCGCCGTGCCCACACCGTCATCTCGTCGGGATCATCGAAAGCGCTGTCTGGAACGCTCCAGTAGGGCATGGCGACCAGCTTGCCGTGGCGCGAGCCGGTATAGGTCCATTGCGTGCAGCCGGCGGCCTCGAACTCGGGCACGCTTTGCTCGTCGGCCTTCAACAGCAATTCGCCACGCAGCACGATGGCGACGATGACACCGTCGAAATAGATGCCCTTGCCGCCGAACAGTTTTCGGATGCTGACAGGGCCGAGGCCCTCGAACAGTTCGGCGATGCGTTCATTGTCCATGCCGCGATCATGTCACCGGCGTTTGGCCTTGTCATCGCGCAACCAAAATCATGCTGACAGGTTGTGTGAGGTCGATCGGAGTTTCCCGCTATGCCCGTTCTGCTCAAAGGCTCCTGCCGCTGCAATGCCGTCCGTTTCGAGGTGGAGAGCCACACGCCGGCGCCATTCATGCTGTGCTACTGCTCGATCTGCCGCAAGCAGCAGGGCGGCGGGGGGTTTGCCATCAATCTCGGTGCCGACAACGAAACACTGAACATCAGGGGCAAGCGCAGCCTCGGCGTCTTTCGGGCGGAGATCGAGGACGACGAGCATCCGCATTGCGAAATCTCAACCGGCGAGCGCAATTTCTGCAAGAAATGCGGCTCAGCCCTTTGGCTCTACGACCCGACATGGCCGGAGCTGGTGCATCCCTTCGCCTCGGCGATCGACAGCGATTTACCCATTCCGCCGAGTCGGGTGCACCTCATGCTGAAATACAAGGCGAACTGGGTCGAGCCGGTGGTTGGCAAGCATGACAAGGTCTTCGACGTCTATCCCGAGGAATCGATCGCCAACTGGCACAAGCGGACAGGCATGTGGGTGGAGTGAATTTCTTCGCGCCGTTTACGGGGAGGTGAGGAATGATCCGCGCAGCGGACGAAAAGCCAATTGCTTGGCCTTCGAACGACGAACGCCGGCAGATGAGGAGCGGCGCTAACTTTGGAGAGGCCGGCGCTGCCCCTCATCCGTCACTTCGTGACACCTTCTCCCCGTAAACGGGGCGAAGGAAAAACTCAGGAAGCGCGTGCCTCTGCCAGCGCCTTCAGGTCGGCCGGCTTCAGTTCGACGGATTCGCCGCAGCCGCAGGCCGAACTCTGGTTCGGATTGTGGAAGGTGAAGCCGGTGCGCAGCGTCGTCTGCTCGAAATCCATCTCGGTGCCGAACAGGAAAAGTGCGGCTTCAGGCGCGACATAGACATGGGCGCCGTCGCGCTCGATATGGTCGTCCTTGGTATTGGGCTCGGTCACCAGATCGACCGTATATTCCATGCCGGCGCAGCCGCCCTTCTTGATACCGAGGCGGATGCCGTGCGCGCTGTCGCGGGTGGCAACGATCTCGCGCACCCGGTCGGCGGCCTTTTCGGTCATCGTGATGACGGCGAAGCGTCCCATTCTTTTTCTCCAACCCGTTCAAGTTCAAGGCTTGTCGGACTTCACATAGATGGTTGAAACAATGATAAATGACAAGAGCGGAACGCAAATCGAGCGCCCGGAAGCACATCCGACTGTCAAGGAATCGAGCTGAGCATGCCGTCAATGACAGATACAAATCAGGTGATTGTTTTCACCGAGAACCCCGAACGAGTTATGCCTCGTATGCTCGTACTGTTAGCCATCGCAATGTTCCTGGGGCTTGGAGCATTGTTTCAAACGGATAAGCCCATGCCAATCAGAGTGGGAACCGGTATTCTCGTCTTTTTCCTGGCTTCAGTTTCTCTGCATTCAACCGTGAGATTACTAAGAGGGCGGTATCGTGCAGTAACCATTGGACCAAACGGCTTCCAGTGCAATGAGATCGCTCCTCAATTTGTCCCTTGGTCAGCTGTGACTAGCATGTCGGAAGTGCCCATTTCTTTTCGTGGTCGATATCAATTCTCTGTAGTCGAGGTGAGAATCGAGGAATCCAGTTGGAAAGACCTCTCTCTGACCAAGGCCGCAAAATTAAACAAATTTCAAACTGGATCCATGTGGATACCGTCTGTAGGCGCGGAGACAAGCTTTGAGAGCTTCTTCGCCACTGTGAAGTCATACGCCAGCGCTCATGGCGTGGACTAAGGTCAATACCAACCCACCGCCACCTGCGCCTCTTCCGACATGCGGTCAGCCGACCATGGCGGGTCGAAAGTCATGTTGACCTCGACGCCGGACACGCCTTCGACGGCGCCGACGGCATTCTCCACCCAGCCGGGCATTTCGCCGGCGACAGGGCAGCCCGGAGCGGTCAGCGTCATGTCGATCTTGACCGAGCGGTCGTCCTCGATGTCGATCTTGTAGATGAGGCCGAGCTCGTAGATATCGGCCGGGATTTCCGGATCGTAGACGGTCTTCAGCGCCGAGACGATGTCGTCGGTCAGCCGCGCCAGCTCGTCGGCGGGGATGGCCGATCCCGAAACCAGCGCATTGGGCGCGGTTTCCGGAGTGGTCTCGGCAGCGATGCTTGCATCATCCATGGTCGTCACCCAAAAAACTCGTCATCCGAAGAATTTGCGCGCTTTTTCAAGCGCCTCGGCCAAAGCGTCGACTTCGGCCCTGGTATTATACATGCCGAACGATGCCCTGCATGTGGAGGTTACGCCGAACCGTTTCAACAGCGGCTGGGCGCAATGGGTGCCGGCGCGGACAGCAACGCCCTGCCTGTCTATCACCATCGACACGTCATGCGCATGAATGCCTTGCAGTTCGAACGAGATGATGGCGCCCTTGCCGGGCGCATCACCGAAGATGCGCAGCGAATTGATGGAGCGCAGCCGCTCATGCGCGTAGTTCTTGAGGTCTTCCTCATGGGCTGCAATGCGCTCGCGGCCGATCGTTTCCATATAGTCGAGCGCGGCACCCAGCCCGATCGCCTGGACGATCGGCGGGGTGCCGGCTTCGAAACGGTGCGGCGGCTCGTTGTAGGTGACGATGTCTTCCGTCACCTCCTCGATCATCTCGCCGCCGCCCATGAAGGGCCGCATGCCAGCGAGAATGTCCTTCTTGCCGTAGAGCACGCCGATGCCCGACGGGCCATAAACCTTGTGCCCGGTGAAGACGAAAAAGTCGCAGTCGAGATCCTGCACGTCGATAGGCATATGCACGGCGCTCTGACTGCCGTCGACCAGCACCGGAATTCCGCGCGCATGCGCAATGCGCACGATCTCCTTGATCGGCGTCACCGTGCCCAGCGCATTCGACATCTGCGTGATGGCGACCAGTTTGGTGCGCTCGGTCAGCCGCTTCTCGAATTCCTCGATGTGGAAAACGCCGAGATCGTCGACCGGCACCCAGACCAGTTTGGCGCCCTGCCGCTCGCGGATGAAATGCCACGGGACGATGTTGGAGTGGTGCTCCATGATCGACAGCACGATCTCGTCGCCCTCGCCGATGTTGGGCATGCCATAGCCATAGGCGACCGTGTTGATGGCCGAAGTCGTGTTCGAGGTGAAGATGATGTTGTCGGTGCTCGGCGCGTTTAGGAAGCGGCGCACCGTCTCTCGGGCCTTTTCGTAGGCGTCGGTCGCGGCGTTCGACAGAAAATGCAGGCCGCGGTGGACGTTGGCGTATTCCTGGGAATAGGCATGCTGGATTGTGTCCAGCACCGCCTGCGGCTTCTGTGCCGAGGCGCCATTGTCGAGATAGACCAGCGGCTTGCCATAGACTTCCCGCGACAGGATCGGGAAATCGCGGCGGATCGCTTCGACGTCGTAGAAATCTCCGATCTTGCCCGGTGCGTTCATCAGATCACCCGTGTGCCGCGAACCAGCCGTCGAGCCGCGCTTCCAGCGCTTCGACGATCGCCTCGTCGTCAAGTTCCTCGATCACCTCCGCGACGAAGGCCTTCACCAGCAACCCCCGTGCGCTTTTCTCGTCGACGCCACGCGCCATCAGGTAGAACAGATGGTTGTGGTCGATTTCGGTGACCGTCGCGCCGTGGCCGCAAATCACGTCGTCGGCGAAGATTTCAAGCTCGGGCTTGGTCGAGAACTCGCCATCGTCCGACAGCAACAGCGTGTTGCAGGCCATCTTGGCGTTGGTCTTCTGCGCATATTGATGGACGTTGATGCGGCCCTGGAACACACCGCGCGCCTTGCCCGTCACCACATTGCGGATGATCTCCGTCGAGGTCGTGTGCGGCACGGCATGGTCGAGAACCATGGTCACGTCGGTGTGGGTGTCGCCGGCCAGGAGGTTGATGCCGCGAAGCTTGAAATCGGCGCCTTCGCCAGTCGTCCTGACCATGATCTCCTGGCGCACGAGCTTGCCGCCGGCATTCATGACGAACAGCGTCAGTTTCGCATTCTTGCCGATATGGGCCTTGAACTGCGCCAGATGCGTCGCTGTTTCCGGCTGCTCCTGGACGATCAGCCACGTCACCTCGGCGCCCTCGTCGAGCACGATCTGGCTGACCGAGCTGCCCAAGGCAGCGCCATCACCCGTCTGCCGTTCGACAATAACGGCCTTGGCGCCGGCGCCGACGCGAACGGCCAGGCGCACATGGGTCTGGCCGCCGGCCTGCAGGTTCTGCAGCTCGACCGGCTTTTCAAGTTCCACACCATCGGCGATGTCGACAAAATACCCGTCGGCGACAAAAGCCGTGTTCAGCGCGCCAATGGCATCGTCGCTGCCATAGGGGTCGAGCCCAGGTGCTGCGCTGCCGTCGACCAGCTTTTCCGACAGGCGCTGGAAAGAGACGCCTTCAAGAACCGGCACTTTGGCGTCGGACTTGCCATTCAGGATCGACACCACGGTGGAACTGTCGACGATCGGGGCGATGGCTTTGGCCATGGCGGCCGGGTCGAAGTCCGGCACGGTATTCAGCAACCGGCGCAGGTCGGTGTAGTGCCAGGATTCGACACGCCGCGTCGGCAGGCCGTGCTTGATCGTCTCGATGGCGTCGTCGCGCTTCAGCATCACCGCGCCGTCGCCCGGCAGCAGCGACAACCGGTCGCCGAAGGCGTCGATCAACGCTGTTTCGGCCGGTGTCCGCTGCGGTTGTGCGTGCATATTCATCAAACTGCCCTCTGGCATCTCACGCTGCTTCGCCGATCACGCCGGCATAGCCATTGGCTTCCAGGTCGAGCGCCAGCGACTTATCGCCTGACTTGATGACCTGACCCTTGTAGAGCACGTGCACGGTGTCGGGCACGATGTGCTCAAGCAGGCGCTGGTAGTGGGTGATGACCAGGAACGCCCGGTCCGGCGCGCGCAGCGCGTTGACGCCGTCGGACACGATCTTCAGCGCATCGATGTCGAGGCCGGAATCGGTCTCGTCGAGCACGCACAGTTTCGGCTCCAGCAGCTTCATCTGCAGGATCTCCGCCCGCTTCTTCTCGCCACCGGAGAAGCCGACATTGAGCGGCCGCTTGAGCATCGCCATATCCATGCTGAGCGAGGCGGCGGCTTCCTTCACGCGCTTCAAAAATTCCGGGATCTTCAGCGGCTCCTCGCCACGCGCCTTGCGCTGCTCGTTCATCGCCACCTTCAGGAATTCCATGGTGGCGACGCCCGGTATCTCCATCGGATACTGGAAGGCGAGGAAAATGCCTGACGTGGCGCGCTCGGCCGGATCCATTTCGAGGATCGACTGGCCGTTGTAGAGGATGTCGCCTTCGGTCACCTCATAGTCCTCGCGGCCGGCGAGGATGTAGGACAGCGTCGATTTTCCCGAACCGTTCGGCCCCATGATCGCGGCGACCTCGCCGGCTTTCACCGTCAGGTTCAGGCCGCGGATGATTTCGGTGCCATCGTCGACGATGCGGGCGTGCAAATTTCTGATTTCAAGCATTTTTTCGTTTCCTGAATATATATCCGGTCAGCCGACCGAGCCCTCAAGGCTAATCCCGATCAGCTTCTGCGCCTCGACCGCGAACTCCATCGGCAGCTGCTGGATGACGTCCTTGACGAAGCCGTTGACGATCAGCGCGATCGCTTCCTCTTCAGGGATACCGCGCTGCATGACATAGAATTTCTGGTCCTCGGAAATCTTCGACGTCGTCGCTTCGTGCTCGAACTGCGCCGTCGAGTTCTTGGCTTCCATGTAGGGCACGGTGTGCGCGCCGCACTGGTCGCCGATCAGCAGACTGTCGCAGTTGGTGAAGTTGCGGGCGTTGGTCGCCTTGCGGTGCGCCGAGACCTGGCCGCGATAGGTGTTCTGCGAGAAGCCGGCGGCGATGCCCTTGGAGATGATGCGGCTCGACGTGTTCTTGCCGAGATGGATCATCTTGGTGCCGCTGTCGACCTGCTGGTAGCCGTTCGACACGGCGATCGAATAGAACTCACCTTGGGAATCGTCACCGCGCAGGATGCAGCTCGGATATTTCCAGGTGATCGCCGAACCGGTCTCGACCTGCGTCCACGAAATCTTCGAGCGGTCGCCACGGCAGTCGCCGCGCTTAGTGACGAAGTTGTAGATGCCGCCCTTGCCCTCGGCGTCGCCGGGGTACCAGTTCTGCACCGTGGAATATTTGATCTCGGCATCGTCGAGCGCTACCAGTTCGACGACCGCCGCGTGCAACTGGTTCTCGTCGCGTTGCGGCGCCGTGCAGCCCTCGAGATAGGAGACGTAAGCCCCCTCCTCGGCAATGATCAGCGTGCGCTCGAACTGGCCGGTGTTCTTCTCGTTCATGCGGAAATAGGTCGACAGCTCCATCGGGCAGCGCACGCCCTTGGGCACGAAGACGAACGAGCCGTCGGTGAACACAGCCGAATTCAGCGTGGCGTAGTAATTGTCGGAGGTCGGCACGACCGAACCAAGATATTTCTTCACCAGCTCCGGATGCTCGCGGATGGCTTCCGAGATCGAGCAGAAGATGACGCCGGCCTGCGCCAGTTCCTTCTTGAAGGTGGTGACGACGGAGACGGAATCGAACACGGCGTCGACAGCGACGCGGCCCGATTTGTAGACGTTATCGCTGACTTCCTCGAGCTCCGAGGCGTCGGTCTTCTGCACGCCGGCAAGGATTTCCTGCTCCCGCAGCGGAATGCCAAGCTTTTCGTAGACTTTCAACAGTTCGGGATCGACATCGCTGAGCGAGGTCGGGCCGGGCGTGCTCTTGGGCGCCGCATAGAAATAGATGTCCTGGAAATCGATCTTCGGATAGTGGACGCGCGCCCAGGTCGGCTCGTCAAGCGTCAGCCAGCGGCGATACGCTTCCAGACGCCATTCCAGCATCCAGGACGGTTCGTCCTTCTTGGCCGAAATGAAACGGATGATGTCTTCGCTGAGGCCCTTGGGGGCCTTGTCCATCGCGATTTCGGTCTGGAATCCGTATTTGTATTGGTCGACGTCGATCTTTCGGACCCGATCGATCGTGTCCTGCACAGCAGGCATATGCGTTCTCCATCCACGCCGGGGTCAAGGCCCGACAGTTTTCAAACTATGGCACCGCCAAAAACGAACCCCGAAGAGGTGCTCGCGGCAGCGTAAGTTTAATATAGTGCGCTTCGACCGGGAATTCACCCGGCCAGCATGAAACGCACGGCTCTACCAGGCCGAAAGGCCCAAATTCGTCCAACCGCTACGCGGCCCGTTCTCTATCCGCCCTACGTGCGGTAATTCCCGCCAGTGCGACGCGAAACAGCTCGATGTCTTCCGCGCCGGTCGCCGGTCCGATCGACACCCGCAAGGCGCCGAGACTGTCGCCGTATCCCATGGCTTTCAGCACATGGCTCGGTCCGACCTTGCCAGACGAACAGGCAGAGCCGGCCGACAACGCTACACCGGCCAGATCGAAGGCGATCTGCGCGGTTTCGGCTTTGACGCCCGCAATAGCGAAGAATGCCGTATTGGCAAGCCTTGGCGCACCGGTTCCGAAGATTTCCGCGTCCGGCACCAGCGATTTGACGATGGCCTCGATCTCGTCGCGGCGCTGGCGCACCGCATCCGTGGCCGGCAATCCGGCCAGGGCCTCGTGGGCAGCCGCGCCAAAACCGGCAATGGCAGCGAGATTTTCGGTGCCGCCGCGATGGCCCTTTTCCTGGCCGCCGCCATTGATCAACGGCTTCGGCATCATCAGGTCAGAGGCGGCGACGATGGCGCCCACGCCCTTGGGACCACCGATCTTGTGCGACGACAGAATCAGATAATCGGCGTAACCCGCTGATAGATCGATCGGAACACGCCCAGCGGCCTGCACGGCGTCGACTATGAGGATGCCGCCCGCCGCCTTGACGATCCCGGCGATGCGATGGATCGGCTGGATGACGCCGGTTTCGTTGTTGGCGGCGTGGATGGCGACCAGCGGCAGGCCTTCGCTCTTGTCGTGACCGCCGAGGGCCGACGCCAAGGCGCCGAGATCGGCGATGCCGTTGGCGTCGACGCCGATCCGCGTCACCTGCGCTGCGGGGAACCGTCCGCCGTTCAACAGGCAGGGATGATCGGCCTCCGACACGTAAAGCCGGCTCATACGCACCGTGCCGCGCCCCATCTGCCAGTCGGGTGACAGCAGCGTCGAGGCTGCTTCCGTGGCACCGGAGGTGAACACGACATGCTCCGCCTTGGCGTTGACTAGCGCCGCCACCTCACGCCTGGCGGTCTCGATCAGGCGGCGGGCCGCGCGCCCCTCGACGTGAACCGATGACGGATTGGCCGCGACGTCAAGGGCCGCGACCATAGCCTCGCGGGCCACGGCAAGCAGCGGCGCACTGGCATTGTAGTCGAGATAGGCGCGTATTCCGGCCATTTTCGTCCGTCAAATCCCGTCAGAAGCCATTCCGCTGTCGTATGGCGTTATTTCCTTGAAATTCCAAGGCGAGCCGTCCTATTTACGCGGCTTGCGGCGCGGGTGGCCGGGCTCGATGTCTTGCCACTCAGTTTTGAACAATTCTAAACTAGCTTCTAAGAAGACGCTCGCCCTGCGTCAAGGCCAGAGGAAACGTTCCAGGCACCGCGCGTTCGTATTACCAAGTGGAGTATTTTATGCCTGAGGTCATTTTCACCGGTCCTGCCGGCCGCCTGGAGGGTCGCTATCAGCCTTCCAAGGAAAAGAGCGCGCCGATTGCCATCGTCCTGCACCCGCACCCGCAATTCGGCGGCACGATGAACAACAAGATCGTCTACGACCTCTTCTACATGTTCCAGAAGCGGGATTTCACCACGCTTCGCTTCAATTTCCGCGGCATCGGCCGCAGCCAGGGCGAGTTCGACCATGGCACCGGCGAACTGTCGGACGCCGCCGCCGCTTTGGACTGGGTGCAGTCGCTGCATCCCGATTCCAAGAGCTGCTGGGTCGCCGGCTACTCCTTTGGCTCCTGGATCGGCATGCAGCTTCTGATGCGCCGGCCGGAGATCGAAGGCTTCATTTCGATCGCGCCGCAGCCCAACACCTATGATTTCTCGTTCCTGGCGCCCTGCCCGTCATCGGGCCTGATCATCCATGGCGATGCCGACAAGGTGGCGCCGCCGAAGGATGTGCAGGGTCTGGTCGACAAGCTGCACACGCAGAAGGGCATCACCATCACGCAAAAGACCTTGCCCGGCGCCAACCATTTCTTCGCCAACGATGCCGACCTGCTGCTCGAGGAATGCGCCGACTATCTCGACCGCCGGCTGGCCGGCGAATTGTCGGATCCGCGTCCGAAGCGGCTGAGATAAACAAGGCAAGAACGGACGGCGATGTACGAACCTCCTCATTTCAGGGAAACGCGGCCGGAAATCCTGCACGGGCTGATCCGGACGCATCCGCTGGGCCTGTTGGTTTCCAACGGGCCCGATGGGCCGGTCGCCAACGCTGTCCCGTTCCTGCTCGACGCGGAAATCGGGCCTAACGGCAGGCTGCGCGCCCATCTGGCGCGGGCCAACCCGCAATGGCGCCTGTTGGCCGACAACCCGGCGTCCCCCGTGCTGATCGTCTTCCAGGGCAGCGATGCCTATGTGACGCCGTCCTGGTACGAGACCAAGCGCGAGACCGGGAAGGTGGTGCCAACCTGGAATTATGCCATCGTGCAGGTCCGCGGCACCGTCAAGGTGATGGATGACCAGGACTGGCTGGCGCAGCAGATCGCCGATCTGACCATATCCCAGGAAGGCGCCCGCGCCGCGCCCTGGGCGGTGACCGATGCGCCGGAGCCCTTCATCCAGTCGCAGATCAAGGGCATTATCGGGCTGGAAATCGAGATCAGCGAAATCCATGGCAAGTGGAAGGTCAGCCAGAACCGGCCGGTCGCCGATCGCGTCGGCGTTGCACAGGGGTTGGAAAGCGAAGACCACCAGTCGCCCGGCATGGCCGGCCTGGTCAGATCCTATGGCGGACTGGACGGCAACTGAACTTCGAATGCCCAGGCAGCCTTCCTTGTCGGTGCAATCAGTCGAAACGTCTTCTTGCGGACCGGCAGTCCCGACGGCATCGGCCGGAAGATAAAGCCGAGCCGGGCAAAGACCAGCCCGCAGGCGAGCGCGAAGCCGCAGCCAAGGCCGAAGCCGGCGACGGTGTCGCTGGGATAGTGCGCGCCAACGAAGATACGGGTCGAGGCGATACAAGCGGTGATCGCCAGGGCGATGTACCAGCGCCGCGGAAACAACAGCAAAGCGACCCCGAACACCGCGCCCATCGTCGTACCATGGCCGGACGGAAAGCCGGCGAAGCGCGCATCGAAAGCGAAGGGGTGCAGGGTCAGCACGCCAAAGTCCTCGTAATAGAGGGGGCGAGCCCGGCCAATGGCATATTTCAGCACATTGACGGCGATCCCCGACAGGCCGGTGGCGCACAGCACCAGAAAAGCCAGGCAGGTCCAGTTGTAGAGCAGCATCAGCGAGCGCCGGGAGAGGCTTCGCCAATCCGTCAGGTTGGCGGCGACAAGCAGAAGCACTGAGGGAATGAGATACCAGCCACCCAGGCCGAACTGGGTGAAAAAGTCGGCAGTCCGGGCAAATCCCGCCGACCACTTGCCGTGAAGCATTCCGGCCGGGGTGTCGAGACGAACAAACGCTGCCGCCGTCAGCAAAACCCAGACCAGCACCCAGACCGACCACAAAACGTTCGGGTATCTGGCCGGGCGGGTGGCAAGGCGGCTTTTGGCGATCTGCATCGTATCGCGAAAATTGTCGAGCGACCGGCGCCCTACCCCAAGGAGCAGGCTCGAAACGGGCGGGCGTGATTTCACCAGCATAGGAAATTCGACCCCATTGTCGCCGTCATGGGCATCGGCGAGCCGTCACTGGGTTACACGATAGAGGCCGAGCGACAGCTTGTCTCCCGACGAATAGTTGAGGCCGTCGACCTCGGCAACGCGGTTCGCCGACTTGCCTTGCGCCGCCAGCAACCCATTCAGTTTCTGCTCGTCGCCGACCTGCGCCAGAGCCAGGGCGCAGGCAGGATCGCCGAGCAGATGCTTGGCGACGCCATCGACATCGGTCAGGACGGTCTTGGTGCCGACCAGGAACACCAGGCTCGGCTCGTGATATTCCGCCGAAGCGAGCACCGTGGTGGCGCAAGGCCTGTTGGCCTGGAACGCCGCCTCGATCGCCGGGCTCAGCCAGATCGGTTTCAGCGAAGGCGCGATGACGCCGAACAACAGCCCATAGGTGATGCCCGCGCAGACGGCGATTGTGCCGATGCGCAAGAGCGGCACTTGCAGCTGTCGCGAAAAAGCGAAATATCCTGCCGCCAGCGCCGCCGCGGCGGCCGGGATGCTCCACCAGGAGAAGACGCCGGTGAGATAGATCGGCGCTCCCACGCAGACCACCGCCAGGCCAAGGCTGACCACGGCAAGACCGAATGCGGTCGACCACCACAACCAATCCTGCCAGCGCCTGAGCGGCGCATTCGCCTCCTGCGGCGGCAAGGTCAGCAGCCAGCCGATCAGCAGCGCCATGCCGGGATAGGCCGGCAAGACATAGTGCGGCAGCTTGGTCGGGATCAGTTCGAACACCAGCCAGAACGGAATGTACCAGGCGAGGCAGAAACGCAGCCGGGGATCGTCGCGCAGACGGTTGAGGGCCTGCAGCCCGGCGCCGACCGCGATCAGACCGAACGGCCACATGAACAAGGAATAGGTCAGCATGTAGAAACCGGGCGGCAGACCGTGCGATTCCTCCCCCGAGGCGACCTTGGCCATCATGTCCTTGCCGACGGCATCACTGAGGAAGGCGCCGCCGCTCTTCCAGGTGATGAGGGCGACCCAGGGCAGCACGATGAGCAGCACCAGGGCGACACCGCGCACAAGCTTCAGCTTCAGGAGCCAGCGCCAGTCGCGCTCGAAGGCAAACAAGGCGGCGACCGTAAGCACCGACAACAGCGGAGCCACCGGCCCCTTGATGAGGATTCCAAGGCCTTGAGCGGCCCAGAAAATCCACGGCAGATGGGCGGCTACCGGTTCGTTGCGGCGCGCTGCCAGATAGATCTGGGCGAGCGCGCCTTGCGCCGCCACGCAGCAGGCCAGCAGCATGGCGTCGGTCTTGGCGTCACGACCCTCGAAGGCGGTGGCGAAGATGGCCGCCATCATCAGGCCGGCGGCGAGACCGGCATTGGCCCCGAACAGCTTGGTGCCTGTCCAGGCAATGCCGACGACGGCCAAGGCAATGCCAAGCATGGAGACGAGGCGGTAGACCCAGATCGGCGCCGCCGCCCCCTCGCCGCTCAGCGCCACGGCCGCCGATTGCAGCCAGTAGATGCCGATCGGCTTCTTGTAGCGCGAGGCATCCTGAAAACGGATGTCGACATAGTCGGACGTTTCGACCATCTGCTTGGTGGCCTGGACAAAACGGGATTCGTCCCGGTCGACGGGTGGAAGGCTCGCCAGTCCGCTGAAAGTCATCAGCACGCTGAACAGAAAGAGAAAAAGATAGTTCCTGTTCATCGCGGAGCTTTCCGG